>CAKTOT010000173.1 GCA_934590135.1 uncultured Muribaculaceae bacterium | reverse complement strand
AATACAGGTGGCGGCATCGAGGTCCACCAAATCAAGCCATCCGGCTCGCTTGATTACGGAATACAACAGCGAGCAAGTAGACGACCTCTCTGGTTGGGATATAGCCCAATCGAAGTTGGATATATCGGGGTCTAAATGGTGGTCTATCATCGCGCGACGAGCCTTAGACTCGCTGATATACGGGGCAAGTCTGTCCACTCGTGACATAAGATGGTAGTCAAGGCAGAATATGATGTCGGCGTTTTCAAACGCTTTCTTCACTCGATTAGGCGAACGTGTCAACGGCACTACTGTACTATAGCCCGGAATAACCCTGAGATTATTGTTGGGCTCGTCCGGCGTAACCACTGTCACCTCAAGGTCCTTTGCCTTGAGTATACGCGCCAACGCCAAAGTCGACCCGATAGCATCGCCATCGGGAGACATGTGACATGTAATGACTATACGACGCGAGTGATTGACAGCGTCTACGATTCCGGAGATCGCCCTTAATTGCTCTAAATCAAATGTTTCCGGCATACGGATATATATCTATTAGTTGCTTTGACAAATTCATTATGCAAAGATAATCATTATAACGGATTCGCACACATCTTCAACTGTCGTTTTTTTGATTTTTTACACTGAAAAAAAACACACTGAAAAGAAAAACGATAGTTGTTCCCACGTTGAGCAAACACGCTTTGGCGGAGCTAATGCAAGTGCGACAAAAGCCGAAGCCCTGAAAGCGTGTATTCTTTCGGGGCTTCGATATTCCTATATTTCGGTATTTCTATGTTTTTTTATCCGAAATTATCAAAGTGGATATTCTCGGGATCAACGCCGAGGCTGTCAAGCAGCGATACCACAGCCTTGCTCATCGGGCCGGGACCGCACATATAGTACTCAATGTCTTCCGGCGCGGGGTGATTCTTGAGGTATGTGTCGTACATCACCTGATGCACAAATCCGGCTGTATACTTGACTCCGGCGGCATCGGCTGCCGGGTCGGGACGGTCAAGGGCGAGATGGAACTTGAAGTTGGGGAAGTCTTTTTCCAACTGAAGGAAATCATTGAGATAGAACACTTCATTGAGCGCGCGTGCACCATAGAAGAAGTTCATAATTCGATCAGTGGTGTGTAACGTACGAGTCATGTGCATAATTTGTGCACGCAATGGAGCCATTCCGGCACCGCCGCCCACCCACATCATCTCGGCCTTGCTGTCAAAGTTGGGGAAGAAGTCGCCGTAAGGACCGCTCATAATCACCTTGTCTCCGGGCTTGAGCGTGAAGATATAGGACGAGGCTATGCCGGGCGAGACGTTCTGGAAACCGACCTGCGGTTTGGGCTTGAACGGCGGAGTGGCGATACGAACTGTCAGCATTATACGGTCGCCTTCGGCCGGATAGTTGGCCATGGAATAGGCTCGTATCGTAGGCGTATCGTTGTGGCACTTGAGGCCGAAGAGTCCGAAGCGTTCCCATGCAGGCAGGTATTCGTCTCCTATAAGGCTCTTGTCTATATCCTTGTCATAGTCCATAC
>CAKTOT010000172.1 GCA_934590135.1 uncultured Muribaculaceae bacterium | reverse complement strand
CGCCAGACGCTGCCGTTGATTTCCCAGTCGCCGCGATAGAGCGTGCGGTCTGCCACCGGCTCGCGTATGGTGCGTACCATGGTGTCGCCCTTGGAATTGACCCGTACGGTCGTGCGCGTGCGCACCGAGCGAAAATCGCGTGACATCAGCGTCCCGTCCGGCAGGTAGGATGATAGTACGCGATTGTCCGGAGTCTGCTTAGGCAGTCTACGAATAGATTTCATATGTATTACTGCTCATCTTCCTCACCCCATATATCGTCTCCGTCAAAGATCTCATCCACTTGGCAAAACTCATATTGTCCGTTGCAGTATTTCAGCTTGAACATATCGTACATGTCCGTATCTGTTACAAACATCGCGAGCCTGATTATACACGTGTCGTTTTGTACGGAGATGTTCGCCTCGCCGCCAATAGTATATTGCTCGACTTTGTAACGCCAAGCCTTAAGCCACGGAGAGTAATCGTATATGCCTCGATTGACAATAAATGTATCCCCGGCGGCTGTGTTTATATCCTGGATTATAAATAGTCGAACTAAGGCATAGGGCTCAACGCGAACCTTATAATTTTCATCAACGTCATACGCGGTGATGTGCGATGAATCTCGCGACAGATAGCTGTATATGTGATATTTCCCTATTATACTATCGCCCTCGCCACAGTCGTTAAATGCACAACCGTCGTAATTATTGCGTCCTGTTGTAAGTAGTTTTTCAATTGGAGTGTAATTTTTTTCTCCGATACAAATAAGCTTGGCGTTGCAGGTTATTGCAATGGCCAATGCGATTGCAAGTATGCTTATGATTGACGTTCGATTCATAGTTTTACATCTATTAATGTTGGTATTTCAAGTTGCTTATTTGAGACTAGAATAG
This sequence comes from uncultured Muribaculaceae bacterium, assembly GCA_934590135.1. GTDB lineage: Bacteria > Bacteroidota > Bacteroidia > Bacteroidales > Muribaculaceae > CAG-873. Next base: position 750 of record CAKTOT010000172.1, on the reverse strand, counting down.
GCATTGGTGTAACATTCCCTGTCGCTTTGACTTCGACAGGTTCAAGTGTGCCCATAAAGTAAATGCTATTGTCCGGTGGGGATATAATTAGTTTTTGAGCGTCTACCATTTGTCCGGGCCCATTGGCCGGATCAATTTTTTTGCCGTTTAGTTCCAGTTCGTAATGTAAGTGTGATGCCCGGTTTTTTCCCGGTTTAGCATTTTCATTGCCGGATGAACTGGCCCCAATCTTGCCTATTTGTTGCCCTTCAGAAACATCATCACCCACCTTCAGGTTATCAGATATATCTGAAAGATGCATATAAAAAGTTGAAACGGATCCGTCGTATGACTGTATCTTGATCCTCGTTCCACCGGCGTTTTTGTCATTGTAATAATATGCTACACGCACAACCTTACCATCATGTGTGGCATATACAGGACAACCATAGTCGTCATATCCATTGCCGAGGTTTATATCAAGTCCTTGGTGGGGTAAACGATTCCCCCCCCTGTATTCACCATAGTTATTACTGTGCCTGCGCGTATGGCCGTTGTATGTCTGCGGAACAGGCCAGTCTCTCAGGCCATCTATGTCAATACGGTTAATTGGATTTCCGGAACAAAATACATATGTTGAGTGTGATGGTGTTTCGGCGGACTTGGGGTCGGGGGTGGTGAAGCGGCCGAGGATGGCATCGTGCCAACGGGCGATGTTGTCGTGCCAGCCCAAGCCGGCGAAGTTGCTCCAGCGGTTGCCGATATGGGCGC
>CAKTOT010000171.1 GCA_934590135.1 uncultured Muribaculaceae bacterium | reverse complement strand
CTCTCGGCGAAGTATCCACCGAAATCTCAGGCATACAGGCATTGCACGACTAAGTATCGCCGTTACGACCGATATCCCACCTATCACGCACCCGGCAAAAAATCAGCGCGACAGATGACGGCCAATTCACAAAATAACCGTATATTTGCATCTGCTTAGACCGTAATAAACACAGCGGTCACGACTCCCGGCTCGTCCATACACAGCGCAAGCCTCTTATACACATTATCAGAAAATATATCAATAAACAACACAACAACAATACACATATTACAATATGGCAACCTGGTTTGAATGCAAAGTACGCTACGATAAGATGCAGCAAGACGGCTCGGTGAAACGCGTCACCGAACCATACATAGTGGACGCATTGTCCTTTACCGAAGCCGAGGCTCGTATCATCAAGGAAGCCCAGCCCTATATCTCCGGCGAATTTTCGGTATCAGCCGTCAAACGTACCAAAATCAACGATATATTCTATGACGGCACCGGCGATAAGTACTACATGGCCAAAGTAGCCTTCATACAAATTGACGAAAAAGGCAACGAAAAGAAAGCCGCAACACAGTACCTCGTACAAGCCGGCGATTTTGACAGAGCCCTCGCCAACGTCCACGAAGGCATGAAAGGCATCCTCGGCGACTACGAGGTGCAATCCATAGCCGAAACAATGATTATGGACGTATACAAAGCCGACCTGAGCGGCAACAAGTAAACGTCTGTAATACACGACAATGTCACACGATATAGCATCTGAAGTACAGCACCTGCACGCCCTGCTACCGCAAGGCGTGACACTGGTGGCTGTCAGCAAATTTCATCCCATCGAGAAACTACGCCAAGCCTACGATGCCGGACAGCGCGTCTTCGGCGAAAGCCGCGTACAGGAAATGCTGGCCAAAATTCCGGAAATGCCCGATGACGTACGATGGCACTTCATAGGCCACCTGCAAACCAATAAGGTAAAAAACGTCATCGGACACACCGACCTCATCGAAAGCGTAGACAGCGTCAAACTGCTCGAACTCATCGACCGTCTCAGCGCCGAAGCCGGAGTGGTCACACGTGTACTACTACAGGTACACGTAGCCGCCGAAGAAACCAAGTTCGGGTTCACACCGGACGAAATGTTGGCATACTTCCGCGCCGGCGGATACCACAATCTTCGCGCCACACACATCTGCGGCATTATGGGCATGGCCACCAATACGGACGACACAGCACGCATCGACAGCGACTTCGCCGCTATATCCTCGCTACACCGCCAAATCACAGACATCTGCCCGGACCTTTGCGGCTTCGACCAACTCTCTATGGGCATGAGCGACGACTTTGACATAGCGCTACGTCACGGCAGCACCATCGTGCGCATAGGCACCGACATTTTCGGGCCGCGCGAATACTGACTCGGCGTATCCCATCCCAATACTTCGCTTCACCCGCCACCCTAACCCCAAAATAGATTTCACACACCTAAAAACAACATACCGAACACCATGGCACAAAACCAAACCGGGCGCAAGAACTACGTCCTGCCCATTACCATTATGTTTGCCCTGTTTTTTATGATAGCCTTCGTCACCGGGTATCAAAACCCCTTAGGCTCAGTCATCAAAAAAATGTCGGGCGACAACATTTTCTTGACCCAACTCGGCACCTTCGCCAACTTCATAGCCTACGCCTTTATGGGCTATCCCGCCGGCAAATTGCTCCAACGCTACGGATACCGACGCACAGCCATGGCTGCCGTCACCGTAGGATTTACCGGCGTACTCATCACATACCTCTCCGGATTCATACATAACGACAATACCACTGCCGTATCC
>CAKTOT010000170.1 GCA_934590135.1 uncultured Muribaculaceae bacterium | reverse complement strand
GTCCAAATGCTCGGCCTCGCAGAGCTGCGCCAGCGCCTCTAAGGAGTTGTTGGTGAAGTCCCAGACTGTATCATCAAGGTCAAACCACACCCAGGGATAGGATGCGGCGGCACGGGGCGCGGCAGCTTTCGATACACCGGCAGTCGACGATGATTCGGCACTCTGGCGGGCGTGGACGGCGGCATGGGATTCAACGCTCGACATCGTGCGCTTGTATTTCGATGGTGTCTTTGGCACGTGCCTCATCGCGTGCCATCTGACGCCGCCCCATCCCGAGCAACGCGCTTTCCATAAATCCGCCTATGCCGAAGACTGCGAGTGCACTACCTGTCAAGATATTGACTACGGGCTCGGCAAAGCCGCCGACAAATACCAAGACAGCGCATATCACCATCAGCGCCGGCACGATGTACAGCCACCGGGGCATACGCACGGGGCGCGTGCCATAGGCCAGCACCCACAGCTGCACCAGCGCCCCCAGCAGCACCAGAATACCGAACATCGGGCCGATAAGTCGCGTAAAGGTATCGTTGAACACAAACATACTGATACCCAGCAGCAAAGCCGCTACGCTCACTATCCACCCGAAGACAAGGGCGGCGCCGCGCTTACGCGGCTGACCCTCGCGGTCTCTGCCGCCAATATACAGCACTATGTCCACCAGAGCCGATATCACAAAGGTGATGCCGCCCACGGTAACTATGCCCGACCCGGTGATGGTGTCGTGGCATATTATCAGTATAAGCCCCATGGCAAGGATGATGACGCCTGCCAGTAGTGTCGATGTCGCTTTCATAATTTTCTTCGAATGTATTGTTTCCGTTTGTTTTGTCGTCTTAGACTTGTTTTGTCGTCCTCTGTTTGTTTTGTCGTCTTGGGTGTAACGCATTGTTTTTAGGTGTAACACCATATATAAAAACGCCATATATAAATATGTGTTCTGCAAAAGTACACAAATTATTTGAAACAAAGCAGTACTCCGAGAATTATGAGATTTATGAGAAGTATGGGAGGTCATGCAAAGCTCGCATGGTTCCCATCACTCTCATAAGTCCTATGGTACCTATAATTCTCATTGCTATGGTCAACGCCGATTATTACAAAACATGCAGAAAAAGGGCGTAATATCGTATTTTTGGCAATATTTTCGCCATATTATTTTCGATAAAGCGGCACGCAATTTGCGCCGACTATTGCATCATTTAGCGTACATTTGCACAGCAAAGAAGGCATAGGCTTGATGCCGCTATCGTAATACCGAGACGATATTCAGTGTCTTGGCAAATACGATATGTGCGGCATCGCTTACGGGCACGACACCGTGCACGCCTGCTTTGGGTTGCCCCCGCCTCTTGGCTGACGCAATATTTTTGTAAAAAGTAGGCCGCTACCATTCCCGGAGGTTGTTCCGGACCACAAGATACTTATTGCGGCTACTTGGTTCTCAGATTGGCGCGATGCGTCAATACCCTCTATATAAAAGCCCTATAGACCGTATGTATACCTTAAACATCCGTGCACTATAACGGTAACTCAACTCTCGCCACGGCGGACGCCTTTATCCCGAAAGGCACAGCCACGGCACTCTCGGCAACCGAAGCCCTCTCGGTTGCGACATATCGGCTGACGCCGACATCGCGGCCTCCGAGCGCGGAGTCCGCCCCTAAGACGCAGAAAAATAAATAAAACAAAACAATAAAACACTTTTTTTCAATAACATGAGACTTAGAAGGATTCTCTTATCACTGACGGTATTCGCCATGGCGCTCTCCTCGGCTCTCCCGGCCTCCGCCACCGCGTTTACCATCCCCGCAGGAAGCACCACCTCCTGCAAGAAAAACGTCTCCCCGGTCAAGGACTGGTGGCCCAACAGCGGC
>CAKTOT010000169.1 GCA_934590135.1 uncultured Muribaculaceae bacterium | reverse complement strand
ATCCGGGTCTATATCATAATAATCGGTGATGGCATAAGGGCTGCCGGCACGGCCTTTGACTATGTATGGGTTGTCTCTCCGTATGCCGTAACGTGTGTAGTCGGCATCATGGGCGTGTTCGATGATACCTGTGTACCATATATGAGTGACACCCAGCGATGCTATATCACGAATTACTGTGTCTGTAATTGAGTTAAGTTTTCCGCAACCATTTTTGGTAATCGGAGCTCCGGGTATGGGATTGGGGCAGTAGTTGGTATATAAACGCGGCAGCATCTGGTATATTACCGGACGCTGCGCGTTTGTCCCCTTGCGACTGTCAGTCATAGGCAATCAATGCAGGGTAAAGTGGTACTATTTGATGAGATATTGCGAGGAGATTGAGCGATTTTCGTGTACGCGGCGTATGGTGTCTGCAAAGATGCCGGCGATGGAGATGATGTGGCACTTAGTGCATTCCTTGTTATACGGGATTGAATTAGTGAAAATCATCTCACAGAGGGCACTATCCATTACGCGTTGTGTGGCCGGATCGCTCATTATGGCATGAGAGGCAACGGCGCGGACGCTACGTGCGCCATTAGCCATCATCAGGTCTGCGGCTTTGGCTATTGTGCCTGCAGTGTCTACCATATCGTCGATCAAGATGACGTTTTTGTCTTTGACATCACCGATGATGGTCATGTGCTCGACTACGTTGGCTTTGGCTCGCTGCTTATGGCACAAAACGAGCGGAACACCGAGATACTTGGCGTAGGAATTGGCACGCTTGGCTCCTCCTACATCAGGTGTAGCAATTACCAAATCTTCAAGCTTGAGCGACTGAATGTATGGAATAAATACGGAGGATGCGTACAGGTGATCAACGGGAATGTTGAAGAATCCCTGTATCTGATCGGCGTGTAGATCCATAGTGATGACACGATCAACACCGGCGGTCATCAGTAAGTCACTCACCAGTTTGGCTGCAATGGATACGCGAGGTTTGTCCTTGCGATCCTGACGAGCCCACCCGAAATAGGGTATTACAGCAATGACGGAACGTGCCGATGCACGCTTGGCGGCGTCAATCATAAGCAGAAGCTCCATCAGGTTGTCACTGTTAGGGAATGTGGACTGTACAAGGTATACCTCGCAGCCTCGAATAGATTCCTCGAAAGACACTTCAAATTCTCCATCGGCAAAGTGTTGAATGTTCATCTTGCCTAAGGGAACGTTCAGCTCGCGGCAAATTTCTTCGGCCATATAGAGCGAGCGTGTGCCCGCGAAGATTTTGAAAGGTACTTGTGGTGTATTCATTTTCTTTTGAAGAATGGTAATTGAAAGGATTGGGTGAGACTAATCTCACTGCAAAGGTACTCTTTTTTTTGCGTCCGCCCATATTATTCGACTATAAAAAACATTTGAATTAATGTGTATAGGTCTATTATAAAAAAGAGAGCGGCATATTTGCCGTTCTCTTTAAGTGTTTTTATCCACATTTGTGAAAAATGGGGCGGGCGTCTTAGGATGGCTGCTGCTAAGATTCAGTGATAGTTAATGCCTCCAGAGAGGATTTTGCGGGGTTGATAGCGACAATTCTACCGTTGGGGTCAATAAGAACTGCACCATAGCGGCCCGAAATGCCGTAAGTTGCTCGTATATTTTGAGCAAGTGCCCGTCCGGCATAATACTGAGTCTCGTCCGGTAAACGGTCTTGACGGACAATTTCGTGGTATAGCACGGGGTCTTCATCAAGGTTTATGGCTGCATACTCAATGATGTTTGTGCTTTTGAATCGCTGATACCAGCGGCTATATTCGGCGGCATTAATACGTGATTGCGCATCTTCCGAACTCCAGAATGCTACTAGTGTATAGTGTCCCTTGTGGTTGTTAGGCGCAAATGTTCGTT
>CAKTOT010000168.1 GCA_934590135.1 uncultured Muribaculaceae bacterium | reverse complement strand
AGGTGCGTGAACGTCCGCCCGGCGTTATCCGCCGTAGCATCTGCGTCTTTGACGACCGTGGCGATGCCTTCGGGGGTATTGAGACGCCAGACGCTGCCGCTGATTTCCCAGTCGCCGCGGTAGAGTGTGCGGTCTGCCACCGGCTCGCGTATGGTGCGCACTATGGTGTCGCCCTTGGAGTTGACGCGCACGACAGTACGCGTACGCACCGAGCGGAACTCCCGTGCCATCAGCGTCCCGTCAGGCAGGTAAGAGGAGTAGACCTTGTTGTCCGGTCCGAGGTCGATACGCGTTGGTAGCCCGGTGCCGTCCGTTGTGTATTTTATGGATGTGATGCCGCGCGTGCCGTCCGCCACAAGCCGCCCGTCTTCGTCATATTCCAGCGCGTAAGACCCGGCGGCAAAGGACGGTACAACGTCCTTGTTGTACGGCATGGAGGCATCGTTGACGCCGGTGAGGCGATTGCCGACATATGACATCGCGGCGTCCTGCACCGGCTCGCCGGCGTAGACACGCTCCAGCGACAGGATGTTGGAGTTGCGGTCGTACTCGAAGGCCTCGCCCAGGGCGCGGGTTGCAGAATATCCAATGTCGGTGATAGTTGCAGTTTGACTATTCATATTCCCGGCTTGATTAGTGGTTCTAAAATCGGCTTAAAGAAGCTATATGCGACCGAATCCGCTTGGATGCTGCGATGTGCAAACAGCGGCCACATAGTAAAATTACCTGTATCTTCATTTAAGATGAACACAAATTGATACCCGGTAAGATCCAAGTATATCATAAATGGGTATCTATTATAATAAAGATTCACACTGTCCGTAGTCTTTGATATGCCGAAATGATTATACTCATCCGGACTAATACGCACAAGCATAAGACGACTATGGATACTATCAATATATATGCCTGTAGTTGAGACTATTGCTCCTGAATCGATAAGATCATATCCCAAGATATAATCATTTCCGATAGTACTATCTCTACGAACCACTCGATCTTTGTGAAGAGATATGACTTCAAAATAATCGTATTTGAGCATTGTGTCAACAATTTGCTTTATCGTTTGGTTTTCGATTATGACCCTTGGCGCTTTCACAGAAGCAATATATTCTACTGTTTCGCCGCCATATTGGAACAACTCGAATGTATCTAAATCCTTGGAATGCCAAACGCGCGGTTCTTTCAAGGAAGCTCCTTTCCGATCCACATATGATGATGCCGAAATGCAGACTGCAATTATGGCAATGATAAATAGAAAATTCTTCTTCATATGTATTTGATGCTAACGGTTATTTTCTTTGACCCACTATTTCGCAAGGTGGCATTTCTATGGGTTGAGACAAGTTTAACCCTTTGGAATTGCCGTTGTATTCGTGAAATAGTTTGAAATCCTTTGAATAGAATACACGGAACGTCGCTTTTGGCGCAAAGCTCTCAATTCTTTTTACCAAATTTACATCCGCTTCAGATTGTTCGTCTGTACTTGGGTGTGTGTGGTCAAAAGCTCGTATAAGCTTCTTTCGCTCCGGATTATTATCTATAAACCCATTTGCGGTTGCGTCTGATCCCTCTTTTTTGGAACTGCCAATAATAGCATTTCCATCAGACAATTCCAGCCTTGACCATTCGACATCTGAATTATTAGCAAAAAACTCGAATTGCTTCATGCCTGTGCCAGACAATTCGCGATAGCTATATTCAGCATCAACTAATTTCTTTTCGCCGGTTTCGGATTTTCCTAATGTCTTTGTTGTTCCTGACACTTCGCTACTAATGAATGTTTTTGAAACCCCGATGCTTTTGCCATTTTCTGCGACAATCGTGTCGAAGTTATCGTCCGTTTTCATTGTTAGGACAAAAGTACCGTCTGAATTAAGTGAGTATATATCCATTCCTGTTGGGTCGGTGAAGCGGAGGGGGTTGGCG
>CAKTOT010000167.1 GCA_934590135.1 uncultured Muribaculaceae bacterium | reverse complement strand
GTGCTCGCTTTCGATATCGGTATAATATAGTGGCATGTCAAAGCCTCCGAATGGTACCATTTCGGCGCCTAAGGCGCGATGTGCGGCATTGAGGCAGGTGGTTTTGGTCTTTTCGCTTTCCATGGGGGTTGCGGGTGTTATGGTTGTTCTCTATTTTTTTTGATTGTTTTTATTCTTGTGTTTCGGTACGACTTATTTCAGGCTGTAGTCCGGGATGGTCAGTGCGGCTTGCGGAATGTCCATTCGTCGGTGTACAGCTTTTGGCGGATTTGTTCGATTTGGTCGGCTTCGTCGTCGGAGATTACGCGAACTTTGCCGTCATCTCCCGGCATATCAAGTGCGGCGCGCAGGTCATCAAAGGCCAAGCCGGGATACAGGGTGCGCAGTCCGGCTACGCGTGAAGCCACCGATGCTACGCCGTGGCGTTGGAGCTTTTCGGCCGGCGGGGTTAGCACCTGACGCATTGTGTCCGTGTCCGTATCCCATAGCATGGTGCTGTGCGCTACGTATCTTTCGCCGAGGTCGTAGAATGCACCGCCGGAGACTTTGCGCCCGTCGACGCATACATCGTTGCGTCCCGAGCCGACGGCATCGATGCCGAGAGTATGCAGGCGTGCGCATATATCATCGGTGTAGCGGGCAAAGGCCTCAGGTATGGATGTGTTACGTGCATCGGCGATATAGCTGACCATAATGTTATGTGTGTCTGCATATATTGCTCCGCCTCCGCTGTGACGGCGGCAGATATCGATGCTGAGTTGACGGCAGCGTTCGACATTAACTTCGCTGTCAAGGTCTTGGTTTCGACCTATGACGACGGTGGGGGCGATGATCCATGTGTAGATATAGTCTTCGCCTGCGGGGAGATTGACAGCTACCCATCTCTCCATAGCTAAATAGAAAGAGGCGCGTCGCGGTATGTCGTGTTCAAGCGTCAAGCGTATCATTGTGCCGGCGTATGTCGTTAGTCGTGGTCAGGGCTTTATTTATCGTTTTGCGATGGATGCTTGCTTATATTGCGGAGGCATTGTCTCGCGGCCATATCCACAGCCCAAAAGTAAGCATTTTCCGCGATACGACAAAACCGTAAGCGGCATTTTTGCTTGACCCGGCTTTGAAAAAACGAGTGGGTAAGTCGTGTCGAGGATTTGTGCTGTGCCGTATACGTATGCTTTGGCGATGCGAAATAGTGTGAAGCGAAGCCTTCCCGGACTTACAAAAAAATAGAAAAGAGCTATCTCGCGACAACTCTTTCCCTTAAACCTTTATCTTAATCTAATACTATGAAAAACACACTTGCAAAAGTACGGCATTTTTCTATTTAATTAAAATTTGTAAAATCATATTATGAAACATTAACCGCAATGGCGGCCTAATTAACCTATGTTAACGTTTGCATTCAATAGACTTGTCATCATATGGTGATGATTCGGGTGTTGCGGTATCGTCGGCTATAGGCGTGATGCGGTGCGGCTTATATGATGAAATGATTAGAGGAACGGTTTCTACGACCACTGAGGATGTGTCCAAACCCATAGCGGTGCTGTCATCGACGCCGATACGGCGCAGCCGCTCGTGCCATATCATAAGCCTTCGGTCCGAAGGCTTGCAGTCGGATGAAGTGGAGAATACGCGATGTAGTTCGACGAAAATAAAGTCGCCGGCGATGCCGTGAGCCTTGAGTGACGGGTACGACGAAGTGAGGGTAATCTTGTTACGGGCCATCATATCTTCGACGATTTGGCGCAGGTAGACGTTGATGCGTGCATCTATTTGAAATCCCAGGTACATTTTGACAAAGAACATTGTGCCTGCAATGAGCTCGGTGACGTCATACTCCAATCTATGAGGAGTGTCGCAGCGCTCGATATGTATAAGCCAGTAGTGGTCGGCACGCTTGGGGTGTCGGTTGATGATGGAGTACAGTAGTTTGTCTTCGAGCCGGCCGGGGTCGGCGCTACGCGAAAAGTATACGACATTGGATGCAAACATCGGGATTGCAGTGTCTTG
>CAKTOT010000166.1 GCA_934590135.1 uncultured Muribaculaceae bacterium | reverse complement strand
CGCACCGAGCGGAAATCGCGTGCCATCAGCGTTCCGTCAGGCAGGTAAGAGGAGTAGACCTTGTTGTCCGGTCCGAGGTCGATACGCGTTGGTAGCCCGGTGCCGTCCGTTGTGTATTTTATGGATGTGATGCCGCGCGTGCCGTCCGCCACAAGCCGCCCGTCTTCGTCATATTCCAGCGCGTAAGACCCGGCGGCAAAGGACGGTACAACGTCCTTGTTGTACGGCATGGAGGCATCGTTGACGCCGGTGAGGCGATTGCCGACATATGACATCGCGGCGTCCTGCACCGGCTCGCCGGCGTAGACACGCTCCAGCGACAGGATGTTGGAGTTGCGGTCATACTCGAAGACCTCGCCCAAGGCGCGGTCAGGGGCGGACACGGCGTCCGTAGCCGAAGCCTCGGCAAGACGCCCGAAGCCGTCATATCGGTATGCCCACATCGTCTGCGACATTCCCTCGCCTTCGGCACCGTACTGCCGCTCGGAGGCGGCACAGGGCGACAAATAGCGCGATGCACCTCCCTCCACGGGACTTGTCCCGAAGTACGCAGTCTGTGCAAAGCCGCTACCCGACACGCCCGTGACGCCCGTGCCCGCCGCATTCCCGTACGCCGTCACCGTCATCCGGTTATGCTGCGCAAAACGCGGGGTAACAGCTACTAAGCGCGCCGCAATAGCCGCACAGTCGCACCTAAATCCGGACCCAGAGCTTCTGTTTGTCCTTGAATACTTTTGGCGGTGCTGCATGGCAAATTTCTGGGCGGGTAATTGTTTGTAAGTCGGAAGATTGCGGCGCAAATCTATCCGTCAGCAAATATACATATTTTTTTGATAGCGCACAAAATTATTTCGAGTGAAAGAGTCGTGCGGTTTATTCCAAAATCTTGACCTTGAACTTGGTCTTATGGCCACCAAAAGTATTTTTGTATCCGATAGTATCTTTTTCGACTCGAATATTCAACATAATTTCCCGAATTTGGTCGGCCCTCTCAATGGGTATGTTTGATGCTATGGCCCTGATAAACCCATCTTTGCTTTTAAGTAGGGCGCTCCAATATCCATTCCCGGACAATTCGATGAGTTTGAAATCCCTTCGCTCCACTTTGTTCACATCCGTTATATTGCCTTTGAACTCGGGTGAAAATTCCAATATGGCGGTCACCTCCGAGAAGAATATCATAGTGATGTTCACGTTGGCATTTTCGGGGTCAAGGACACAAATACCTAATGGGGCGGCTTTGAGCGAAGTAATGCCAATTTTCATGTTCTCCGGAATCTTGTCGAAGATGATGAGTCGGTTCCAAACGGCAACAGTGTCGCTATAGCATACCGCAGATGCATCTGTCGAAAATGACGGGCAGATGACGGGTAGTAATGCCAGAATTATAGTCTTGATATGCCGTATCATTGTGTATCAGTTCTTTGACGCCGAACATCTGTTCGGTCTAATTCAGTGATAATGGCTCTACCTTATATTGCCGTATTTCTACGCGGCCTTTAGTAAGCCGATTCTTATAATTAGACCTATCGGGACACATCCGAATGTTAAGCATTATATCTCTAACCAATTCGGTCTTAGACAAAGGTATGCCTTTTGCAACAGCAGTGACGTACAGGGGAGAGTGTAAATAGTAGTGAAGACAAGCATTGTATTCTCCGCTGAACACTTCGATAAGAGTGCTTGCTCCGCTCACTATCTTGTTCACATCATGTATCGATCCGTTGAATTTAGAGAAGTCTAAATATGCTGATGGCCTGAAGGTCATATCGATGCGTACATCCGGATTTCGAGGATTATACACGGTGATGTCTTGGCAATTCTTGGTGGAGTTGATGGCTATAACCATTGAGCCCGGAATCTTGTCAAAAATGACAAGGCCGTGCCCCTTGACAGCTATTGTATCGGTATGGAATGTCTCGGATGCCCCATCCGCCTTTTGTGCCCGGCCGAAGCATACGCTCAGTGCCGCAAATGTCAGTATGATTAGGTGTTTCATCTTCTATGGTTCGTTTATGGCTGTGGATGGTCTGTTCGCAGAAACAGTAGCGCTT
>CAKTOT010000165.1 GCA_934590135.1 uncultured Muribaculaceae bacterium | reverse complement strand
GCGTCCCCTCTCAAACGCGGTTTAATTCGATGGACGAGCTGTGCGAACTCCGTCCGTGGGAATCGCAGTACCTATTTTGCGGTGGAAATCCGGTGCGCTATGTGGACCCGACCGGGCTGGTTTTCACAAGACGAGCAACGCCAATAGTCGAAGCATTGGAACAGCAATCATACAAACGCCTCATCGAAAGTATTAGTAAGACAGTGAGTGGTCTGTGTAGTTACATATTGTCGGGCAATAAAGAACGTATGAAAGAGTCCATTAATGCGACGAAAGCATATGTTCGGACAATCAACGAGGTAGAATCGCTCAAATCATCGCAGACAGTATATGACATTGAAGTGAAGAGTTCTATTTCTGACGATAAAGAGATTAAAGGGGCATCTAATTATAAATGGAGGGCAAGGAAATTTAAGATTGAAGTATTGGATGATAAAGCTTATGGATGGATAGCGCATGAGTTGAAGCATGCATATCAATTCGAGACGGGTAAGTTAAGCACTGGTACTAAAGATGACGGCGTACCATTCTATGATAAGGATGATGAAAAGGAGGCATATGCTCGAGGGCATTTGTTTGGTGAGAATATGCCTACGTTTTCTGAAAACGAAGCCGGATACGGCGATCTACAAAATGGACCGAAACAAGCTGACCCTAAAGCATCTGATGCGGAATTACAAAAATTAGCAAATGACCATAACGCCTGGTTTAAGGCAAATGGTAAAATATATTCACCACCTATAAAGTAAGTTACGCAATGGCTAATAGAAGAACCATAATCTTATTGACTATATTTGCGCTTACAATTCCTGCTATAACAAAGCGGAATTCTATTGATTATTTGAATATGTATACAGAAATGTATGCGTCAAAGATGCCGTCGCAATTTCGGCCAAGCGATGACTATGGCATGTATATGCTTTTACTTTTCCCGAAACAAAAACGGTATATATATCGTGGAGATATATCTATTATGCAAACCGGTTCATATATAGAACGCAATGATAGCTTATTTTTGAAGCCTGTTACGGGAATATATGCACTGTCTGATATGGAGGAGAATGCATATATACAACATGTATATGCTGCTATTAATGATTCCACTCAATCAAATGTAGTAACAGATCCTATGACATTTATTCGCTTAGAAGATGGGAATATTGCAGAGGTTTCCCAAAACTTCGAGTTCAAGGTCTATGAATATGAAGGTAAACGATACATACCTATCCCAGAGACAATCGGGAACTTAGATTTTCACGAGTTCCCGCAGGATGTCCGTGACAGCATAATGGCAACAATGACTGAACGGCACATAATATACCAGCGAGTCAAGCTGTCGGAATAAGGACGTCAGGCGCATCTATGAAATGGCAAACACAGCATATTAACGCATCCCTCATCGGCCACACGCGCTGGAATGCCGACGGCCATCCTGTGCAGTACGACCTCGAAGGCGGCCACCGGCAGCGCTTGGGCTGGGACGCGCTGGGCAACCACCTGTACACGTCCTACGAGACATCCGTAGCGCCGGTTTCCGCCGGCAGCCTTCCCGGGCGCACGCGCCGCACGTCCGTGCGTGCGTACAGCGGTGACGGGCACGTCATGCGCGGCTGTGCCGGCAACTCCGCCGCTGACACACTGGAGATGATACGCTTCGCCGGCGGCTACTTCGATGAGAATTTAGTCCCCCACTACTACGTCACCGACTACCTCGGCAGCAACATCGCCGTCATCCGCGCCGACGGAACGCTCGTCCAGTCCACTTCCTACTACCCCTACGGCGAGCCCCACCGCGACCCCGCCGCTTCCGCAGGCATCGGCATCTCCGTTGCCGCCCTGCCGATGTCTGCCACGACTTCCGCATCAAGCAATTCCGCCACAGCATCCACATTCGCCAACCCCTACCTTTACGGCGGCAAGGAGTACGTCCGCCGCGACGGCCTTCGTGAGTACATCTACGGCGCCCGCATGTGCATCCCCTCCGAGACGAGATTCAGCTCTATGGACAAACATGCCGAGAATTACCCATCGTTTTCGCCATACGCTTTTTGTCTGTGCAACCCTAT
>CAKTOT010000164.1 GCA_934590135.1 uncultured Muribaculaceae bacterium | reverse complement strand
CGCATCACATCCGGAGCCCCCTCAACAAGATATACAATCTCATCAGATGCAATCTGGCGTGCCGCCGCGTTGAGTCCGAAAATCGTATCTTTCTTTGAGTAGACGAGGCTTGCCGGCGAATTGATATACTTCGGCCCGTTATCATCCAGTGCTCGTGCCGTAAATCCTAATACTTGATTACTGCGAGACCTGATAGGTATCACGATACGATTATAGTAGAAGTCTCTGAGATTCCCTTTTTCGTCTCGTCGCAGCAATCCTACCTCGACAAGTATATCGGTGGACAGCCCTTTTGCTTGTGCATAATCGCGAAAAGCGCTATGCCCCGGCGCAAATCCTATACACTGCTGCTGAACGTATCGTTCGCTCCATCGATTATTGGCGTATTCCTTAGCGCGTTGAGCATCTGTGTCATCAGCCGACATCCTGGATGCATAATATTCCATCGCAACGCGATTGGCGTGGAGCATCGCTTCGCGCTTTTTGTCAAGAGCAACTTCCGCGGCTGTTTGCGGGGATGCCTTGTCCTCAATTGATATTCCGGATTTCTTCGCAAGATACTCCACCGCCTCGCGGAATGTCATGCCCTCAACTGTCATCAAGAAGTCAATAGCATTGCCTCCGATGTGACAGCCGAAACAATAGTACATATTCTTAGCCGGTGTTACAACGAACGAGGGAGTTCGTTCATTGTGGACAGGGCAGCAACATTTATAGTTATGCCCACTTTCTTGTAGTGGCACGAAATCGCGTACGACATCCTCGATGTGTGTCGCATCAAGAACTCTTGCTATATCTCTATCGTCATACATGCCGCTTATCGGTTATTAAATCGAGTAATCAGTTGTGCTGTCGTATGGAGATGTAGTCTGGCCTTGATGTTCTGTACATGCCGGTTGACGGTATAGACGGATATGTCCAGCTCATCCGCGACATCTTGTCGAGAAAGCCCTTGTGCAATCAAATGTGCCACCTCTGTCTCTCGTTCGGTCAACGCCGTTTCGAGGCATGGTTTGCATACAACGCCCTCGAGTTTACACTCCCCTCTGAGCGGACAATGAACCTCCTCGAGATTGAGGCAGCCATCCTTGGCCACATCAATAGAAAGAGTGTCGTATTCGCCAAAATTACAGCGGATAAAACGATGGACTATCCTATACTCATAGTATGGACGATTTGGCCGGCTCTTGGCATACATTTCAGCCAATGCAGCGAAAGCCTGTGGGTATAGGTCGCGTATCAATACGAGCATCTCTTGCGTAAGGCTTCGGCGGTCTATTGTATAGACGTACATTGCCTTATTTTCTGGCTTGACATTTATGCTGCCGTCCGGACAAACGTAATACTCAATGCTCTGCAACATAGCTTTCTTCGATTAGTGATTCAATCAATTTTCGCTCGGCCGTGCGCCATGAGTCTTCTCTAAGCTTCCGCCAAAAGCTACTAAAGCTGATGCCTGTCCGTCGAATCACCTCATCACGAAACGCGGCTTTGTCCTCGCGAGTAGGCAGCAATGAATAATAGTCTAAAATAACCATAGTCAGTATTTTGTATGTGTTTTTTTGTGCTTACTACTATTTTAATTGCTAAATTAGCAGTGCAAAACTAACGAAAACTGCTGTAAAATCTATTAGATATAATAGATTTAACTAAGTTAAATAAATATAAAACAATAGCTATATATGTATAATCCGCAGAAAATCACAGATTTATTAGAAGCTCGCCGAGTAAAGGCTCGCGACCTGCTCACATTCCTTGGTAAGAACTGGAATGGGTCGGTCTCGCAGGTGGTCAACCATGACATCCGCGTATCCAAGATAGAACGCATTGCCGATTTTTTTCAAGTGCCTATCGATACCTTCTTCGATCGCGAAACACCGGTGCTTAACGGTGTGCCGAGCAATTCAGCAGCCGCACGCATATCCGATTTGGAATGCCTACTCGCCGAAAAGGATAAGCGTATTGCCTTACTTGAAGATATGGTAAGCCTTCTGAAAGAAAGAGAAAAAAAGTAATAATTTACTCGGACGAAAGTCGGACGATATGTTGCATACATACATAATTGAAGGCTTATTCTGAATACATTAAAAGGCAGGCCTTGTAAACGAAGTTTACTCCCTCTCTCTCCGCAGACAAAAGGCCTTGACGGCGAAAGCCGGCGAGGCCTTTTCGTTGTAGGAGGGAGGGGATGA
>CAKTOT010000163.1 GCA_934590135.1 uncultured Muribaculaceae bacterium | reverse complement strand
AGATAGGTGATGCCGTCGGCGGTGACGCAAAGGTGACGGTGCCGGTCAAGATCAACGGGCAGAGCACGCCGATGACGCTCATCAGCTTGGGCGGCAAGTGGCGGATCGAGAAGTTCGACTTCCCGATCATATAGGCCACTTCTGCATTGCACGGGGACAGTTCCTTTGAAAGGGACTGTCCCGCGCATTGTTCAGAAGTTGAAAAGGTATATTTGAAATGGGATAAGGTTCGATAGTTGTCAAGTAAATGCGACAAATGCGGGAAACTCGTTCCTGACGGTGAGGCGTCTTGTCCCAATTGCGGAACGAAGATCGAAATGGACAATCTTGCAGTAGGTTGTCTTTTCGTGCTTGGTTTGATTGGCTTTCTCTATCTTATTTTTAGATATTGGCAAGTGATCATTCTTGTTGCCGCTGTTTTGCTTGTTGCGGGGATATGCTATGCTGTCATAAAAAGCACGAAAAGCGAAGACGGCAATGATGCAAACCCAGGGGAAGGTGCGGACAAGGAAGGTCAAAGCACAGAGTCCGATAAGGTTGACGAAAGCGGCTCGTCGGCATGGCCTGAATTCGCTTCCGAGGTTGTAGAGGCGTCTGAAAGCCTGTATTCGGCCTTGTTGAAGATGTCGGGCGATGCGCCTTTTATCGCTACATTGGAGGCGACAGACTGGTTGGATTTGGGCGGCGAATGGTCGATGAACAACCGTTTGTGCGCACTTGCGCAAATCGACATGTTCAACGTCCTGAGGTTGCTCGGGCATGATGACATTGGGGAGAGCAAGGAGGGCTTGGCTTGCGCCTACATCGTGACCCGACTGAGTGCGGCGGCCGGTCAGAACATTGATACCTTCACTACTGGATACAAGACCAATGAGTCCATGGCAAGGCAATTGGCCAAGATTACTGAAGAGACAAGGCGTGTTCTCAGTCCGCTGATGGAGAGATGGCGCTCTTCCGTTCCAAGCGAGAAGCGTTTCTATTCTGCGGTGGTTACATTCTTTGTCGCGAAATGCAATCAGCCGGAGTTGTCGCTAAACTATTTGCGTTCGCTATATCAATGGGCTTCTGTGATTGCGAAGGCCGATGGTTCGGTCAGTGATGCTGAGGCAAAGAGCCTTGCGGCAATCATGAAAGCGCATGATGCGGCTAAATCGCCTGTCGGGAGAACAAATGTTTCGGGCGGCGAGACGGGCGCGACAGAGAATTGCCAGGCGACGTCTTTTGCGCGAGACGAAGATCCGTTCCAGAAACTTGAAGCGCTGATTGGGCTCGCGCCGGTAAAGAACGAGATTATGGCGCTTGCGAATTTTGTGAAGATACAAAAGCAGCGAGTCGATGCCGGCATGAAGGCGGTGCCTGTTTCGTACCATTGTGTTTTTACGGGGAATCCGGGAACAGGGAAGACTACAGTTGCCCGTATCGTCGCCGGGATATACAGGGATTTGGGCGTGCTTGCAAAAGGCCATCTTGTAGAGACGGACAGGTCGGGACTTGTTGCGGAATATGTCGGTCAGACAGCCGTCAAGACCAACAAAGTGATTGACGATGCGATAGGTGGCGTCCTTTTTATAGACGAAGCATATACGCTTGCCCAAGCCGGAGGGAATGATTTTGGCATGGAGGCTATCGCCACTTTGCTCAAACGCATGGAAGACGACCGCTCCAGACTCGTTGTGATTCTCGCCGGCTATTCTGGCGAGATGGAAACATTCATAGAAGCCAATCCCGGCTTGCGGTCACGATTCAACAGGTACATAGATTTCCCCGACTATAGTGTAGAAGAACTTGTTCGAATATTCATGTCTTTGGCTGAATCCAACGAGTATGACTGCGACGATGGTCTCGCATCGGAGCTTCCCAAGGTTATGCTTAAAACTATCAGGCAGAAAGACGAGAATTTTGGCAATGCCAGATTTGTCCGGAACCTTTTCGAGAAAAGCATCCAGAAGCAAGCGATCCGTCTTTCAAAGGTTGCGCCCATCACGAACAAGATGCTTCGAACACTTACTGCCGATGATTTACCCTCAATATAATGAGGACAAGCCGACTGAAGGCCCAAAGCATTCAACAAGTCATAGGGCCCTTTACGACGTCGCGCTCTACAGGTTCCGGAAGACGCGCGCGGGCTCCGTCCCCGCCGGGGTGTTCGGGGGCCGCAGGCCGCACGGCGTCCTCGTGACCGACAGGTACACGGGCTACGACAGGCCGTGGCGCGGGGACAGGCAGTACTGCTACGCCCACATCCTGCGGCTGCTCAAGAAGGAGCCGGACAACAGGGGGCTGGTCATAGCCCGCAAGACGAGCTTCGGAGGCCAGTCCGAGGGGGCCCTCCGGGTACGCGAGGTCAACCA
>CAKTOT010000162.1 GCA_934590135.1 uncultured Muribaculaceae bacterium | reverse complement strand
GCATAGGGGCAGGGCCATATCCATTTAACCACGGCAGGCCTATTAATGCATAGTATGGCTGGTCGTTGCGGACGTCAACCTCAAAAACGCCGAAGCGTTTGTCGTTTACGTATGCAATAAATTTTCCGTCAGTGTATGTCAGTTGCAGGACAACTCCAGTAGTTTTGCATTTGAACTTGGGCTTGTGTGAGAAGAAGCTTTGGAGTGTTCTGACAGAAGTGATTTTTGTTGGAACTGATGCGTTTTGTCCCGATGCTGAAGAAATAGTCGTGATGAATGTAATCAAAACGACAATAGCGAGTTGAAGAAATCTTGTCATAATGTTTTGAGTTTTAATTAGATACCTTGTGGAAGTAGTAGCCGTCGCCGTATGAAATACGATGATTGCTCATGTCAAGGTCATAATATGTACTGCCGCAGTGAATGCTGTTGTCATACACATGATACGTGCCGCTTTCTATCGTTGCTCCGCAGTCTGTAGCAACGAGCATTTGATTGGCTCTGATGATGATAAGTTTCGCGTTGACTTTCATTGGTCCCAATGGGGTGCTTACAGTGGTATTCAGTTTCCAAACGCCGTTTATCCATTCTGGACCATTCGATGAGGTGTTGCTGCGTTTAGACCTTTTCGGTGTTTCGCTTTTAGCCTCCTCGTACCCCTGAACAGGGACAGCTGCGACTTCTTCAGCAACTTTGTTAGTATCTGGACGAGTTGCTTCAGCTGCGGCGGATGTATATACAGCAGTGTCTATCGTGGGGATGCTGTCAGGATTTTCCTCAATGGGATATAAGGTGTCGGCGTATGCGGCGGAGTCGATAACGGCAGACTTGTTGCCAATGGATGCCGGTATGACAATGCCGAATATTATCATTCCAAGGGCAAGTGTTGCCATTACACATACGGTTATGACCGCAATGTTGGTTTTGTTGTTGGTCGGCGTATTGTCCTGCGTATTGTCTTGCGGCACACTGGTGTTGTGTGCGATGATGTGACCGCATTTCGGGCATTGCGTAGCCTTGTCAGATATGTTGTGTCCGCACTTTGGACATTTTATCAGTGCCATAATTACTTGTTGGGTTTACTTGTGTAGTATGTGATGATTCTTTCCTCGATGCACGCATTTTTGTATTTGTGCCAAACGTCATTGTCTAGGTAAAACTTCTCCTCGTATGACCACGTCACTTTTCGCTTAGTCCAATTCCCCAATTTGTCAAATTCATAATCAGAATACACGGTTTGTATGTTACGTATCGCGTAATTGGAATCCGCTTCTATACTATTTTGTGTTTCTGTAAGTTTTGCGAGTAAGCCATCGTTGTCGTAATGAAATGTTATTGTTCCGCCGGTGTTATCTCTATAGCCATAGTCATTGATATATAGCCGGTAGTACAGCTTTGAGGGTCTGCCATTCGTCCATGTGTATGAGTAGGCTCTTGATATGCTGTCGTATACGGTATAATGTTTCATCGTTTTGATTTGCCCGGCTTTGTTGCGGCTGACGCCTCTGCTTGTGAGCGAGCCGTCCTCGGAAAAATCGAATGTACCAGTATATCTTTTGCTGTTGCGTGCTTCTGATTTCCAGTAGCATTGGGCGACATGACCGTGCAACTCCATGAATACCAGGTCTGGGGTAGTGAAGTTGCGGCGTTCTATCGAGTCTTGGCGGATTGAGTCGAGGCGGGCGGCTTCTGCTTGCGCGAGGGCGAGGGAGTCAAGGCGTGCCTGTTCTGCTGCGAGGTTGGCTTCTTCCTGCCGTTTGTGTTCGGAGTAGAAGTAGTAGCCGGCAGCACCGCCCACGAGGACTACGGCGATAGCTATCAGCAGCCATCTCAGGTTGTTTTTCGGCTGTGGCTCGATGTCTTCCGGGTCGTATGGCGGTTGCTGCCCGTTGTCTGCGGGCGCGATTTCGCAGCCGCATTTCGGGCATTGCTTAGCCTTGTCGGATATTGAGTGACCACATTGCGGACAGGTTATCAGTGCCATGTATTTGTGTTTAATAGGTTTTATTCTGCGCCATGTCGTATTGTGATTTTATTAAATTCGACATCGAGTTCGCAATACTCATCGAACAGGTGTGAGCGGTCTAAATTGTATCGTTTAGCAGCATCGTCAATAAAGCGGTCTATATACATGTGGCTTGAAAAAGATATTTCGATGAATGTAAAATAGTCCTTGTAGACGGTCACGGTACAAGATGGCGCGGCTGATATTTTATTGTCTTTGTTTAATACGTATGTCCATGAAGACCAAATTACATCTCCCCAAACATCGGAGTATTCTAGCATATTTAAATTTTGATCGATTAATTCATAGCCCTTTTGTTTTAATGTTTTGATTATCTGAGAGTATGATTTGACATAGTCGCCTTGGTTGGGATTTGGTTTGAGGACATCTGATGCTGTTATGATATTAGCTTTGATTGTTTCGATGGCTTTTATCGAGTCTTGGCGGATGGAGTCGAGGCGGGCGGCTTCGGCTTGCGCGAGGGCGAGGGAGTCGAGGCGTGCCTGTTCGGCTGCAAGGTTGGCTTCTTCCTGCCGTTTGTGTTCGGAGTAGAAGTAGTAGCCGGCAGCACCGCCCACGAGGACTACGGCGAT
>CAKTOT010000161.1 GCA_934590135.1 uncultured Muribaculaceae bacterium | reverse complement strand
ACCCCGCCCCCCACAAAAACGCGAGGGCATCCGAAACTATCATCGGATGCCCTCGCATATATGTATTCTACGGCCAGAGGCCGTCACGCTTAGCGCACTAAGACCTTGGTGGCCTGAGAGCCTTGACGGCGGATGTATAGGCCGGCAGCGGGAGAGTCGCTGACGCGACGACCCTGCAGGTCATAGTATTCGACCGGAGCGGCGGCATTGTCGTTGTCGACTACGATATCGGACACTCCGTCATACAACTGCTCGGGGAGCTGGAATTTGGCTATTTGGATGCCAAAGCCCGATCCGGTACCGGCTGCTTCGAGGCCGGCGGCGCACATACCGCCCTTGCCGCGTGCATCTGTGAAAGCCAATCCGGCTTTGGGCTCATAAGCGACGTTGAAAGCAAGAGGCATTGCAGCGTTGAAACCGCTACCCTTGACGCCGGTTACCAGCGACCAAGAGTCTTCTGGATCTGCCTCAAGTGTATTAGCATTGTAAGGCCGCAGGAAGACGCCGATGGTATTCTTCATTGTGTAGCCGAAGACATATACCTTGTCCGGTGTGGTAGTGTTGGTCAAAGCATCCTGGTAGGCGGTGAGGCCGGTATAAGCTGCGGCGCTGAACGAGGCGGGAGAGCTTACGCCCTTGACCCATTTACCGGTGGCGGCGTCAAACTTGACGAGCATACCCTCACGCATACGATTAGTGCTGGTCACGCCAAGGGCTTCATTGCCTTCGGGATAGAATTTACCATTATACTGACCGCAGAACCATACATTGCCATTGCCGACGCTAATGCCGGAGTTTTGCATAATGCACGAGTTGTTGCTGTCTTTCTCGCCCACGATATTAGTATGCCATTCGGAGGCAAAGGTGGTAGCATCTATGGCTGCTACATAGAGGTTCACAACACCGGTGCTGCTCAATGGTGCGCCGGCCAGTGTTGCTGTAAAGTCTTCACCGGACACAACATCATAACGTCCGTAGAGGTAGAGGATGCCGCGGTCGTATGCGACATTATTGATATGGCCGTTGGTGATACCCGTGCCCTGTGCTTCGAGCGAGGCAAGAAGACGACCTTCGGGGGTAAGTTTGAGCAGGTACATATCGCCGGCGCCTTTTTGTGCATCGCCGTCCCAGCCATTGATATACTTAGGCGTGAATGTCACCGTATTACCGGCTTCATCTTTCAGGTGCATAGGGGCGCGGTAGTTGCCACTGATGAAGATATTTCCGTCGGGAGCGGCAGTAAGATCGTCCACAAATAGTCCGGCACGTACGGTTTTTGTTTCTCCATCGACCGTAATCTCCATAGCGTCAACATCGATGACACCATATCCCAGGAGCTTTCCCTCGGCCGAAAGGTGACCTACAATACCTACGTTGCGGTATTCAGCGACGCCGGGATATACATCCGTAGATGCACCGGTGCCGTCTACGATTGTCAACGGATGTGCAAGCAAATCGGCTTTTTCGTCATGACGCAAAACCGAGACAAAGACTATCGAGCCGTCGGGAAGAATTTCGAGGCCGCCGGTATTGCTGACAGCATCGCCATACGAGCTGTAAAGGCTCCATACTTTCTTGCCTTGTGCGTCAAGACGCATGATTATCAAGTTGTTGTTGGTATTGCGCTGCACATCCGCAGGGCTGGCGAAAATCGTTTCGTCAGCATAAGTGGCGGCATCGCCGGCACTGTGCGTGGCGGCCGAACCCATCCAGTAGATGGCCGAACCGTCTTCCGTGGCCTTGATGCTGCGAGTCATACTGCCCGAAGCAAGCGGACCTTTAACGAAGTTTGCCCACTCGGCTGTGGGCGCTGTGGGTGCTGCCATAACGGTAGCCACACCCATTAGCATTGCTGCTAATGTCGTTGTAAAGTGTTTCATAAGCATACTGTTATCGTTTTATGTTATATTGATTAGATTCAACTATGAATACCTCCTTAAAATGGGAGTCTACTACCTAATGAAGAATTAAGTTTTCAACGACAAAATTACACACACTCTACTTAATACCAAAATATTCAGCCATTAAAAACGCAAAATACTTACAAATGAGTATCTCGGCTTGGCTTCTGCGCACGACAATTGCACGATTTGAGTATACTCCTGGAGTGTTTGTCATATAGTCTATACATTCGCCGACAATCGACGACCACAACTCACCTGTTTTCGAGAAAAAGCACCGCATTTTCGCCAAAAAACGCGGCAAACGGATTGTCTAAAGTCGTTTTTTCGGAAAATCATAGCGATAAATCGGAATAAGAGTATTATTTTTGCACGAATATTCACATCCCATGCGGAGTACGGCCCGGGGCATCACCACAGGTCCCTCCCTCATTGACTTTAAGCCTTATGAATACTAAACTATTTTCGGCATTATTCGTCACTATAACCCTTACGACGGCTATGTCTCTAACATCTTGCAACGGCAGCATATCGGCACGTCCCGAAGCTATCCCCGTACAATTGGACGATGAAGACTCTTGGAGCCTCGTAGACCTTGACGGCGACATCATAGCCAAGAACGCCTTTGACAACTGCCCGAGCTATGTATACAACGGCACATTCGTAGTCAAAGAGGAAGACGGCCTATATGCCCACAGCATCTCCGACCCCAAGAAAGCGCTAAACGACGAGCCGTTCCTACAG
>CAKTOT010000160.1 GCA_934590135.1 uncultured Muribaculaceae bacterium | reverse complement strand
CTATCGAGTGGCGTTCAAAGTGTTGCCAATAACCTGGAACGAGATGTCAATTCTGGAGATTATGACATCGAGAACAAGCGAGCCATTATGGGTACGCTTGGTATGAGCGAAATAACATTCCGCGCAAAGGAACTATCGCGATTATATTGCGAAAAGGCGGCAAGAGAAACGGCTTCGGCGCTTCTAAATCCTGGGAGCAATATGGATAATGCCGCTAATGCGTGGATTAATGCAAATAATATACGGGAGAATATGGGCCAAGACCAGGTTATAGACTTCTTGTTGTCAAAGATGCCACAGAGCAGTCTGTCAGGTATATATGACAAGGCAAATCCCAAGAAAGATGTAGACGACTACTTGATGAGCAAGAATGTCGCCGTTGATCCTAATGAGTTGAACCAAAAGGTTCACGACCTAAAAAAGCGGATAAAAGAGTCGTTCAACAATCAGATAAGGACTATTGTAAACTCACAAGGTCCTGCTTGCGCCGAAGAATTCATATCCCAGGTAAGGAAACAGGTAGAACTCTGTCTGGGGGAGATGCGTGCGGAGCTAAAAGTCTTTGAAGAGGCTAAGAGCGCAAAAAGTAGTGCAACTAAAACGGCGATAGAAGAATATAAAAATGCGAACAATAAATTCTTCGGAAAACAGAAGGCCGTACAGGAAGCTGAGGAAAATCTATGTATTGTAGCGACAAATGAGGCGGTTAATAACCGAGAAATCTATCGCAGACAGGGTGCCATATCCTTCTATACATGGTTTGAGCAGGAAATGGCACAAATGACCATTAAGCTAGATAACATTATATCGGTCATTCGAGGTGCATGTCAAATTGCGCGTGAAAATATCGCGACTTTGGGGCGGGATCTGACTTCGCCAAGAGGGCTTTTCGTCGTAGATCTGACAGAGCCATACATATCTCAAGTGAATGTGACGCATGAGGATATAAACCTAAATCAGTTTATGCTGTCCTTGCCCAAAGGAGTCGAAGTCTTTAACTTCGATGAACACATACCTGAAGAAGTCGTTGGGTGCATACATAAATATTGCTTTGGCCTTAAGTCTGGTGCGAAATGGGAAACAATGAGTGTGGAAGATGCTTTGATGAGTTTACCCAAAGAGGAAGCTCGTAAGATTATCTCAAAGGCTATAGCGCTCTCAAGCCCGATGTGTCCTCTTAATTTCCACGGATATCTGAACAAGCAACTGAACAACTACTACTATGTCGGTGTGCAAGAGCAATCCACAACAGGTTTGAGAGGCGACATCATTAACTTTGATGAGCATATCTCGTCCGGTGAGATGCATGAGACATACTTTGCATCGACAGGCTCAAGAGACCGCATAGTAGTATATCATCAGTATGGTGTTTTCCCGACGTTTGCTATCTCTGGAGCAGAAAGCTATCGCCTTGCACACGATAACTATATGCAGAGGCCAACATCGTATTCTTGCTTCTTAGACGAAGACTTGAGGAAAACGATGAAGGGGGAAAGTTTCTCTCTCTTCCCGGCAGAGAAAACTGACAATAGCCTTGAGCTTTGGGTGAAGGGCATTATCTTCGGTCTTGTTTCACGAGACGAAAACGGCAAATTCCAATACAAGGACGAAACGAACGAAGACCAGGCACTGTTCGGATACTGGACGTCTTTAGGCACAACTTATCGAGACGAAGCCTTCAGCGCGTTCAAACGAGAGTCCTCACGCCTTCAGCCACAATACGAAAAGTATATGGAAGCACAGCGTAGGGCAAAGGGCCAGGCAGCGATTGATGCTGTCCTCGCGGATGCAAAGAGCGACTATCTTGACCGTTTCTCGCTGAACGACATCTCGTTGTCTGAGCTTAAGAAGAACACCCTGTATAAAGACATCCTGAAACAGCTCACTGACGAGGTCAACTACGTCAACAAGGAACTGTAAAAACACTCAAAAGTACGTAATGCAACACGTCGTACATCTCTTTATTGGTGACGAACTGGTCTCTTTCAGAGACCGGTTCGCATCAATGTTTCGGAATATTCAGACTGATATAAATGATGCTTTTTTTGCCGCAATCACAGTTACGCGCGATGATGACGGCATAATCACGTTGAACCCGGACGAACAGGGTGACACGCTCGACAAAAAGACGATAGACAGCGAAAATAGTTCGGCTGAATTGTACAACTATTTTGAGGCTTTGTTTGAGCGGAGGGTGACAGTCGCTAATCCGGGAAATAAGACTCTTGTCGTCAATATTTGGACGGCTTTGTACACTGACAAGTGCGGTGACATTGTCCGTCAACTTATTGAAGTCGCCAATAGTTGCAAGTCCCGGATAATAGTCGAAGTTTCGGGGTTTACGAATGATGCAGTATCATGCTTTATCCCAAGTCCAAGCGACAGGCAATCCCCGGAGGGATATCGCCAATGCTTTGATAAGAATCTTTCAGAGCTTCGGGCGCGGCGGGCTAATCTTGGCGCTTTGCGTCTGATTGCAAATAAGAACACGACCGGGGTCTCGCTCAATTTCAACGAGGATGTGATGGCACAGGTGTGCGCAGAGTTCGCCGCCATAATGTGTCGGCATTACACCACTATACAGCCATCGGTCGTTGACTACTTGCAGACTCCCTTTGAAAGCTTCGGCCTGTCTTCGGTAAAATTCGACAGACGATACTACCAC
>CAKTOT010000159.1 GCA_934590135.1 uncultured Muribaculaceae bacterium | reverse complement strand
CTTACAACCCATCTGTGATGTGGGTTGACTTGCGGCAATTCGACCTCGGCAAGGGTGCATCGATAATGAAGTTAGATATTATACGTCAACAAAAGCCGTACATAGGTAACGTCCGTGGTTATATGCATCCGGATAGAGGGTTTGTCCCGATGTTTTCGATGGAGCAGTGGCAGCGCTCTCAGAAGTAGGGGAGGCTCTGAATCTCAGATGTTCGTGGCTAATATAGCTCGGATTTGAGGGAGCAAGGCGGAGCCATTGTTATTTTGTATTACTTCCGGGATTATGGTGCAAGCATCCGGTTTGACTTCGTGTTCCTGACTATAGATGCGTTGCAGCACTTGTTGGCGTGAGGCATTGTCGCGTGCAGCCACGCGCGATATACGAGTCTCGATGTCGGCGGAAACTTCCCAAATGCGGTTGACATATTTCCATAGCCCCGAGGAATATAATATCGCACTTTCGACAAAGAACACCCCCGGCGTCAGGCGGGCACATGCTTGGATGTCACTGAAGACGGCTTTATGTACAATGGTATTGAGTATGGCTAATTTGGCCGAGTCGCCGAAGACTATCTGTGCCAAACGGGGACGATTGATGCTGCCATCGGCATTAATGGCAGATGAATCAATCATTTCGGCTATTTTATGATGCATGTCCGGGTCTTGGTCCATAATTACTTTGGCTCTGCTGTCGCAGTCGTATACTGTATATCCGCATGCGCGTAGGATGCGACTGACGATGCTTTTCCCGGAGCCTATTCCGCCGGTAATTCCGATTACTTGTGTTGCCATAATTGCGTTTGAGGTTGCATAATTGCTTTAATGAAGACTTGAGCTTATGTGGCGGTCCGGTATCAATCGATATTTACGAGAAGATGAGTCAAGAATAGACGATAGACGTATGCCTGCATGTCCTTATTGTCGGTATGCAAGGATTGAAGGTGGCGTATGATTTTGATTGCAAATGAATTGTCGCTATTTTGCACGGACGCAATATGTTGTATTTCTATATTAGCTTGCTATTATGGCATTGTTCCGTGAAAAAACGCACTCAGCGTTCAATCATATATTCAACAGAATCGGTGCTGAGACGAACATTACGGAGTGCGGGTGCCTTAGAGCTATCCACATTGATGCGTATGCGTCGTGCCGGATGCGACAAATCGATGCTGCGATAGTCCGCGGTGACAGCCAAAGGCGGCAGCTGCTCGTTGTACATATTGGCCGGTACCATATAAGAGGCTGTCACAGTAGTCGGTAGGAGTATCAATCGGATGCTGTCGGGGACATTGACGGTAGTAATAGGAACCTTAATGGAACGTGCTATCAACGGCTCGACGCGGAAGGTGACGCTGACGCTATCCGGGAATGCGCGGCATCCCGGTGGGACGATTACACGTGTGTGTACTGTCTGCGTCTCGTAAATATTTTCGTACTGGATCACAGGGGTGACTGCCTTGTCCGCAATCGGGTCTAACGGACGTATCGAATAAACCATCACCGATTCGGGTACGCATTTGGGTGCGCCTGCCAGTGCAAAATCGGAACGTGTAGATACCTGCGCGGCAATATTCACCGGCAAGGATACGCCGGATCTCGATGTGAACATCAGATTGAGTGAATCCGGGCTGAAAGATAATATCTGAGCGTTTTGCCCGAAAACGTTGCGTAGCAGTGCACGCATTTCCGAATTACCAATGGAGATGTGATTGCCGTTAATCAGGTATTTATAGTCAATAGATATTGTCGGCGGTGTGCCGAAGCTGAATTTTATAAGTTGTGAGCCGCGTGATTTGACGCTGACGCTGATGTCGTCAGGCAGGTAAGAAATCATGGTGACCGAGTCCGGCTTATTGACTATTTCGACTCGGCATCTTATGTCCTGTTGCATTTCCTGGTTCAAGGACATTACTACCCATAATGCGGCCGAAATTGCCAGAAAGACGCAAAACGTCAACACACTCTTCCCGCGTGGCGAGAAGATGTGTTGACGTATGATGTCTTCGGCGCGTCGGGCCTTGTCTTGCAGGGCACCCACGGCTATGAATTATTTCTGTTGTATGGCCTCGTTAGCTTGGATTGCAGAGGGGTATACCGAATTACGGTCTACGCGGATTTTGACGTCCTTGTCCACTTCGATGAGCATGGTGTTGGTATTTGCGTCAATTTCGCGAATACGGCCATAGATGCCGCCGGCTGTAACGACGTTGTCGCCTTTGGCCATAGCTTCGCGCTGTTTGCGTAACTCTTTCTGCTTTTTCTGCTGCGGACGAATCATAAAGAAGTAGAAGATGGCAATCAGTGCAACAATCATGATGATATTCATCATTCCGGCACCGGCACCGGCGTCTGTACCTGCTGCAGCCGGAGCTGCATCGAGAAGTATTGCGTTTTCAATCATAACTTTTCTTTTTTTTGTCAGTGAATTATTAGTGACTATGTTTTTACTTGTATATTATGTTGTTGTTCTTGAGGTATGTAGCAACGGAATACAAGATGCCGTTGACAAATTGGCCGCTCTTGGGCGTCGAGTAATTATTGGCCAGTTCGACGTACTCGTTCATAGTTACAGCCACGGGAATGTTGGGGTATGCCACCAATTCGGTGATGGCTGTAATCATTATAACAATATCCATGAACGGTATACGTTCTATTTCCCAGTTTTGGTTGTTAATGAATCGATTGATGAGTTCGCGGTATTCGTAGCGGTGTTCTATGGC
>CAKTOT010000158.1 GCA_934590135.1 uncultured Muribaculaceae bacterium | reverse complement strand
ACGGTATGCTGCTTATCAGCCGATACAACGCATTACGCGACCAAGGCATGAGTCTGCACGACCGCATCATGCGCGGCTCGGGCGACCGACTGTTGCCCATCGTGATGACGGCTCTGACCTCGGCACTGGCGCTCATACCGCTCGCTGTCAACGGCGATGCTCCCGGCAACGAGATCCAGTCGCCGTTGGCCGTGGTAATTCTCGGCGGCTTGGTATCGGCCACCATCCTGAATGTATTTGTAGTTCCGGTAATATATCGCAAAATGTGCCTGCGCAAGGGCACAAAGTCGGAACAAGCATAATATTTGCCGGCTTTGGCAGGCCGGCGCACACGATATAACACATATTATAATGAACAAGCATCTTATAACATATATATTCATAGGCGTCTGCACGCTTGCGCCCTTGTCAGGACGTGCCCAAGTGTTGTCTCAGAGGGATGCCATCGCACGCATCGTGGCCAATAACGCGAGTGTCAAAGGCATACAAGCATCGGGCAACGCAGATGTATTGACATTGCAGAATGCCAATACGCTGCCCGACCCGGAGGTTTCGGGAGGATACCTCTTCGGCGACGGAACGGACAATCGCTGGGAACTGGAAGTATCCCAAGGCTTTGCATGGCCGGGATTGTACGGCGCACAGAAGAAAGTCATAGGGTCGGTCTCGGCCGCCAACGAGGAGCGACGTCGCGTGGCTGCGCTGGACGTGGCCGACCAAGCACGGCAGCAGATGATACGCGGCACCTATCTGACTCAACATATCGCACTACTGGAGAATCTCAAGGCCAATCTGGACTCATTGGCACACAGCATTGAGTATGGCTACAATAAGGGCGAACTCACGATACTTGACCTCAAGAAAGTCCGTTTTGAGATTTTCCGTCTTGACGCCCAAATATCGCAAGTCCGCTCCGAGCGCAAAAAAGTGGAGTCAGCTCTGACTGCGCTCAACAACGGCGAAAGTATCGCCGTGGACCTCTCTCAATATGATGTTGAACCGCTCAACGCCTTGTCCTACTATCTTGACAAGGCTCGGCAATCGCCCGAAATCGCGCTCTCGGACCGCGCGATAGAGACCGCGCGTCTTGAAGGCGAAGCAGCTCGCATGGGCCGCCTACCCTCTCTGTCCTTGGGGTATAAGCACTCGATGGAAGACGGGTATAGCTTCAACGGTGTCACTGCCGGCATTTCAGTCCCGGTATTCTCGGGGCGCAAGGCTCGTCAAGCGGCACAAGCTCGTCAAGCGGCAGCCGAGTATGATCGTACTCAGACTGCTAATGACATCGAGGCTCAAGTATCCGCACTGTACGACCAAACGCTGCGCCAACAAGACCTGCTCAAGCATTTTTCGCCCGTAGTACTCGATGACGAGTATCCCGAGTTACTCATGATGGCATACCATGGCGGCGAGACCAACGTCATCACCCTGATTCAGGAAATGAATTACTACCTGCAAGCACGTCAAGAGTACCTCGAAGCCGACTATGCCTATCGAGCCGCCCTCGCATCACTTAACCGCTACGACCTCCCGTACTAACAGATCGAACGGATACATATCCCATCATTGAAGTATACCGCTTCTATCCGAAGCGCCCGTAAAGAGCCGACATCCGCGCGATGTCGGCTCTTAATCTTTATTCATCCTTAGCGTTTGAACTACTATCCGCCTAAAATCTGATAAAAGACGAAAATACTCGTAGCTGTAACGATAAATGAGACAAGTAGCTTATTAACTTTGCACCGCAGTCTGCGACCGGGAGCAGTCCGATATGCTAAGTTTTTTGCGATGTACTTGGCAACAATGCCAAAAAGTTGTATATTTGCGGCGTACAAACATAACACCCATACAATACACCACAAAACAGACAAAACAGTACATCACACAACATATTTAGCATAACTTGCTGATAATTATCGATTCGGTTAAATCTGGTAAATTCAACCCTCGAAATCAAGATAATACACTCAGTAGGTTTGCCCCCTATATAGGGCGCAGACTGCTCCTACAGCTTATCATGATTTCAGGCTTTACCAGAGCCCAACCGGAGTGATAAGACAAAAAGGAAAAGATTGCGCTATTTTTCTGTTTATCCCAATGCGCAAAACACCGGCACCCCTGCCGCAAAAACCAAAATATAAATATAACATCAAACAAAAGGAAAATGAGACAAGACGAACAACAGTTTCGAAAAACTCTTGACGACTATTGGAAAAAAGTGCAGACGATTTATGATCCGTATGCAAATCAGGACATCGATAAAGACGGTAATCCTCTGTTATACTATGTATTCCAGACAGACGTTCACTACAATCCCGACCTAATGATTGTGGGTATAAATCCCGGAGCGAGCTATCACGATAAGCCATTTTTGTGCCGTGAGGACGAGCATGGAGTTGTAAAAAACTACTATCTGCTTGGGGCAAAAGAGGACGCTTGGGCTCGACGCCTTCAATCAGTTTTCAACTATAAGCAAGGTGAGAACAATAACAGCTATCTTTCTTCAGCTTTTGAAAATTGCGTAGGCACAAATAAAGTATTCATTAACACTCGCATCGAGAAAGGTTGCTTAGGGTTTAAGGATATTCACCCAAAAGCAAAAGCTCTGTTGGAAGAACTAATCCGGATTGTTAAGCCGAAACATATCGTAGCGTTAGGTCGCAGTCCGTTCGACACACTCAAACAAGAACACGTTAAGCAGATAAAAAACTCGGGCATCAAC
>CAKTOT010000157.1 GCA_934590135.1 uncultured Muribaculaceae bacterium | reverse complement strand
GGGCGGATGTGGACGCCTGGCGCGACAATTACCACCGCCACAATACGGCCCTGTGGGCGCTGTACACCCCCGGAAAGATTGACCGCGATACCTTGCGGCGCGAGCGCTTCCGTCGTCCCTTGCTTGACGCCGGAGCCGATGAAGCCACCGCCGACGCCCTGGCCGAATACCTCGACCGCGAGTACCTGCGGCGTCTGGCCCTGCTCCCCGCCACCGTGGAAGGCGCTCACGAGACGCTGACGGCACTGCGCGCCCTCGGATGCCGCATAGGCATACTCTCCAACGGCTTCAAGGACACCCAGCAGCAAAAACTGCGGTCCTCGGGCCTTGATACATTGGTGGACTTGGTAGTGCTCAGCGACGATATAGACGTCAATAAGCCCGACCGCCGTATCTACGACTATGCCCGCCGGCGTGCCGCCGAGCTGTACCCCGAGACACCATGTGCCCCCGGCGACTGCCTCATGGTGGGCGACAACGCCGATACCGACATCCGCGGCGCCCTGGACGCCGGATGGGATGCCGTATGGCTCAATCGCGACATAATGTCGAATGTCGAATGTCGAATGTCGACCGGGCTGCGCCAAACTACTATCCGAGAGCTCCGGGAACTGATACTATAATGAGAATAATGGGAATAATAGCATAGCTACCATAGTCCCATTGTTCCTATAATTCTCATTACTCCCTCCGAGAGCCTCAAAAATCCATAAAAGCCGAAAAATCAAAGAAATTTCTCCGAAAATGCGTGCAATATCAAAAAAAATTACGATATTTGCAGTCGCAAAAATACGAGACGAGCGCGACATCCCCGCAAAATATTGTGCCGCGCCCGCTTCATCAACGCGCTAATCAACTGAATACTATAACATAAAAAAACAACGTAACAATGACTAAAGCCGACATCGTTAACGAAATCTCGAAGACCACAGGCATCGAAAAAGCCAACGTGCTCGAAACAATAGAGAAATTCATGGAAGTTGTGAAGGACTCCCTCGCCAACGGCGAAAACGTGTACCTCCGCGGCTTCGGCAGCTTCATCATCAAGGTGCGCTCCGAAAAGACAGCTCGCAACATCTCCAAGAACACCACTATCATCATCCCCGAGCACAAAATTCCCGCATTCAAGCCCGCCAAGGTCTTCATGCAGGAAGTTAAGGACAAATAATATGTTCGAGCCATCGGGCACACGGCGTTAGAAGCGACCGACGCCCGAGCTTACCACAAAAAACGTATACACTAACCAAATTCCAAAAACAGACACAATGCCCAGCGGAAAAAAGAGAAAAGGCCACAAGATGGCTACGCACAAACGCAAGAAACGTCTGCGCAAGAACCGTCATAAGAAGAAGTAAGACGGCCTCGGCGGCATAATCCGCCGGCGGAAGGATGCAGAGAGCGGCGCATGCGCCGCGCTGCAGTCGTAAAAGGACAAGCCGTAACGCGGGGAAGCACGGCAAACCCGGGGTAGAGCCGATGTCGGCGACGACATCAAGACGCTCCCCGTCGGGTTGGTCGGGACACCGCGGTCATACGGCTTGACCTTTTTCTATTTTTTTATGTCGGGTTTGTAACCCTCGGATCTTTCGGGATACCCCGAAGAACTCGGAGACTGCCGCTCAGTAAGGCCTACATAGCCCATTATAGCCATTAAAGCCGACATAGCCATTAAAGCTATAAAAGCCATCAGAGCTATCCCGGCCGTCAATCTCCACCGAAGACCCGGCAAACAGTAAACACCCAACCATAAACCACACACGATGAAAAGCGAACTCGTCATAGATGTACAGCCCTCCGAGGTGTCCATAGCACTGCTGGAGGACTCGCGCTTGGTATCGCTGCAGAAGGAGGCCCGCAATATCGCTTATGCCGTAGGCGATATATACCTGGCCAAGGTCCGCAAGCTGCTGCCCGGCCTCAACGCTTCTTTCGTCAATGTGGGTTATGAAAAAGATGCTTTTTTACATTACTTGGACCTCGGACCGCATTTCGCGTCCTACTCCGAGTTTATGACCAAGCTGCTGGATGACAAGAAACATATTCCGCAGCTTTCGCGTCAAGAAATTCTGCCCGATATAGACAAGCAGGGCAAAATAGCCGACCAATTACAGGCCGGGCGCGAAATCTTGGTACAGATAGTCAAGGAGCCCATATCCACCAAGGGCCCGCGACTGACCACCGAGCTGTCCTTCACGGGACGCTATATGGTGCTGACCCCATTTCAAGACAAGGTCTCCGTATCGCAGAAAATCAAGTCCACCGAGGAACGTATGCGCCTTCGCCAGCTCCTCGAAAGTATCAAGCCCAAGAACTTCGGCATCATCATACGCACCTCCGCCGAGGGCAAGCGCGTGGCCGAGCTCAACAACGAGCTCAAGACCCTCGTAAAATGCTGGGAAGACACCCTGGCCAAGGCCCAACGTGCCACCGCCCCCGCACTTGTCTTCGAGGAAGAAAGCCGCATCGTCGGGATGCTCCGCGATGTCTTTTCGCCCTCCTTCGAGGCTATATATGTAAATGATACTGAGACTTACGAGCAGATACGCAATTACGTATCCCTGATTGCGCCCGAGCGTACGGACATCGTCAAGCTCTACACCAAGCCCGAGCCCATCTTCGACACCTATGCCGTCACCCGTCAGATCAAGTCATCCTTCGGCAAAACCGTGTCCTTCAAGGCCGGAGCGTACATCATCATCGAACACACCGAAGCGCTGCACACCATAGACG
>CAKTOT010000156.1 GCA_934590135.1 uncultured Muribaculaceae bacterium | reverse complement strand
CACATACGAGGCCGACCCCCTCCGGGTGTCGGCCTCGTAATATTGGTTATGTACTTTCGATGTCAACGCGTCACCTTGGTGACCGTGTTGCCTTGGCGGCGGATGTAAATGCCGGGGGCAAGCGGCTCATGTACGCGGATGCCTTGCAGGTTGTAGTATTCCGCATTCTCATCATCGGCATCGTCCCCGTCTGTGGCTATATCCTCCACTCCGGTAATGATGCGACGTGTCATCGAGTACGCGGCTAGTCCGTCGCCCGAGCTGTAAACAAATATTCTTGTATTCTGAGCCGAAGCGGCATTGCCGAGCGTATGTGTGCCGCCTTCATAGGAATCGCGTTGGAGTATGCTCACAGGCATCGTCGGGTCGCCGCTACCACCGCTTGCAGACCAATGGTGATCGGAATTACCCATACCCTGATTGGGTATTACCCAATGCTCCAAATGACTGCCGGAAGCGGTAAAGTCTATGCCCGAGCATACAGTCCATTTAGCACCTTTGGTATTGTCGTGAGTTGCCAGAACAATAAATGAGTATCCGTCATGAGTGAAGTAAGCCATACCTCCACAGAAGTTATCGCCAAAGAGCGTGGCCAAAGGAGAGCTGTTGCCCCAGCTGTACAATTTGGATACACTTTGTGTTCCCGTTACATAGAAACGATCCGGTCGACCGGCAAACAAAACACGTCCGGCAGCGCCAATGGGATTGATTGTCATAGACTCTCTGGTAACGTTTCCATTCGTTACCTTCCACCTTATAGCACTGGAACCATTGGCAGCCAAGACATAATATGTTCCGCTATTTGAGACTTTACCATACACGTCTATGTGGTCGATACGAATATTCGGATCTGCCGTTTGACTGAAGCACGTTGTAACTCGTCCGGTGCTGAGATTTACGACACCTATAGTCAACATATTGATGCTACTTGCAGCCATATTGTGCACAAGCACTTGGCCGTCAGCGTCTACAAGTACGCCGTTAGTGGGGAAATAGGCTTTCGAGAAAGTCCCGTCAAAAGTAAGGTTAAGCGTCGATAACTGATTGCCGGTAGCAGCGTCAAAACGTATCAACGAAGACGATGCCGAGCCACTATTGGCCGTTCGTGCCGATACATATACGATATCTTTGCCGCCTTGGTCACCGTTCTTGTCGGCACGTGCCACCATACCGCGGCTCAGCGTTTCGCTCAGTCCGGGGTTGTTATTGGAGGCATTGCGTATCCACAGATTGGTGAGTGTCATTTGGGTGGTATTGCTACCGTTATACGGCGTCACCGTGGGATACTCTACCATTTCGCGACGCGGGCTATAGTTGCCGTAATCGGGATTGACGCCGTTGCCCATAATCAGCTTGCGCACATCACTGACAGCATCTTTAAGCCCGGCGGTGCTTACGCGAACGCGCCAGAAGAATGTGCCGTTTTCACCGAGGACTTCGGCCGGAACGGTGTATTGCAAGCACGGATATTCCTTGTACCATCCGGTGCTTCCGCTGAATACGATATTGGAGAAATTGAGGTCGGTGGCAATTTCGAGGACGGCCTTGTCGTCATTGTTGTCGCTGCATACAAAGATGATGTCGTCATTGAGCGTTGCTCCATCTTCGGGCCAATCGAGGCGAGGCTTGACGCACGAGGGCTCGTCTTTGGTGACGAAGGTGCGCACGGCCGAGATGCCGTCCTTGTAGTATCCGTTGCGGTGGTTGATGACTCGCCAGTAGTACGGGGTTGAGTAGTTGAATCCACTTGTATTCACCGTATATGACTTGGCATCGGTCTTATACTCCTTGGTTCCGGTTCCGAAATCGGTATTCCCGCAAATCTGCAAAGTATAGCTATCGGTGGCCATATCGTCCGTCCATACAAAGGTGACGTTGTCTGTGGTGGCTTGCTCGCCGATGGCCGGACTTAGAAGCGTCACGGGAGTCAGTTGTTCCGGTCCTGGATTGTATATCGTGCGGATCTCGCTGTACCCGTCAAGATAACCTTTCTTGCGACTGATGACACGCCAGTAGTAGTTGACATTCGGATTGAATGCCGTCATATCGATAGTATGCGATGTGGCGGTGGTTGTGTA
Source organism: uncultured Muribaculaceae bacterium (assembly GCA_934590135.1). Taxonomy (GTDB): domain Bacteria; phylum Bacteroidota; class Bacteroidia; order Bacteroidales; family Muribaculaceae; genus CAG-873. The sequence continues at coordinate 866 of CAKTOT010000156.1, read as the reverse complement.
TTTGGTGACATTGCTACCGAAGTTTTTGTCGGTAGAAATCTGGAATTCGTAGGAGTTGACACCCATCGGGTCTTTCCAGCTATAAGTCTGCGAAGTAGCGGCACGTGCGCCGTCGGCCGGCGATGACAAGCTGACCGAAGGCAAGGTCTCAGGCGCGGGAATATAGAACGAACGCACCTCGGAAGTACCATCAATGTACGCATCTTTATGGCTGATGACGCGCCAGTAGTATGTCGAAGATGTGGACAGCGTCGTCAGGTCTACATAGCAGGACGTTGTCTTGACGTTGTACGTGGACACGCCGCTTGCAAAAGCCTTGTCCTTGCTTATTTGCAGGTCGAAGCTATTGGCCGAAGCGGAGTCGTTCCATTTGAATGTGTAGCCGATAGACACCTTCGCGCCGGCGGCAGGTGCCGTCAGCGTGACGGCCTTAACCGTCTCGGACGGCGGCATATTGGAGGTCGCTCCCATAGCCCATTCGTTGCCGTAGCGGTCGAGGGCGGCCACACCGTGCCAGTAGCCGGATGTTTTGTTCGAGGGGATGGTTGCGCTTGTCGAGTATGTGATATCCACGATATACTCGGCACGCAATCCGTTATGGTCGGTGGAAGCAGCCTGTACTGCATTTGTTCCCAAAGGCACAGCGTATACTATGTAACGGCTGTTGCTCTTACCTGTCCACGAAAGCGTGGTTCCGCTGAGCTTGACATTGGTCACCTTACCCAAGTCGGGAGCGTTGTACCATGTCATAGCCGGCACCGATGCCGGGTATTGATAAACTTTCTGCTTGACATAGCCGTCAAGGCCGGAGCAAGTAGGACCGAACATCGAACGGCTGCTATAGAACATCTCGCCAGGAGCATTGT
>CAKTOT010000155.1 GCA_934590135.1 uncultured Muribaculaceae bacterium | reverse complement strand
GAGTAACGTAAGTCATACGCAGGTTGCCGCTACCGTTAGACTTGATTTCGTCACCACCGACAGGGTCCATTACAAGGTTGACCCTGGCTTGCGGCGTAATGTCCACTTGAATATCCATACTATATGTTGAGGGATTATCCTCATTGGCCTTGCGCATACGGCGCTGATACTCGCGTATAACAGCCGGCACGGGGTCAACCTCTACCGGATTGACGGTCGCACCATCCGTGGTTTTCACTTGCTTGCGTCTGAATGTCAGGAATTTGTACTCTTCGGCATCGAGTCTATCCGAGAGAACAAAAGTAAATGTCGAGCCGGGTGCTGTGGACATATTGACACCTATATTCACCATACCGGGACGGCCTGTCACAAATGCCGAACCGTTGCCATATATGCGGCCATACCAATCCGGACTTATGGACGGCGTAACATCATAGCTTAAAAAGTTTTGAGCATTGGTCACGGCAAAATCAAACTCCGGGGCTTTGAAGTAGGTATGCTTCACCCATCCGCGCAAATCCGCCGTATTGCCATACGAATCCTTTATCTTTATGGGCGGTATATCTATGATTCCCGGACGTATATGCACGCTATCCGTTGCATAGTACCAGGTATTGGTGAAGCCTATCTTTATACCGAAGTTGTCTGCATATATATCGCCTTCGAGGTCTATAAACTTGAAAGTACCGAACAATCTGGCATGACCTGAAGCACGGCCGGAGACGTCATCGGCAAAGGCCGACATAAAAGGCTTGAGAAATCCTACCTTTACCTTGGTGGCATCTATATTGATGTCAAGACCTTCGTTCATCGGGAAAATATCACCGTAGATGTGCGAGTGTATATTGTTTTCGTCCACTATATCGGCATCAAGCGCAACGGCCATACGATCGGCATCCCATAGCGCCTTAACATCGGCATCTCCCAAAGTGCAGTAGTTATAGGATATATCCTTGACATGCAGATAGTCGGCAGTGATAGTACGATTGGCGCCCATAAGTCCGCGTGCTTGAATAGCGCCGGTAGCTATTCCTCCTATAAGAGCCTTATTTATATCAAGGGTCTCGAAAATCTTAATCATTTCGATATGGTCTAACTTGACATTCAGTACATCCTCAATGTCAGCCGAAGCAATACCGTCTATTGAGATACTTTGTGTATCCGTGCTCATCCTAAATCCATCGGCACGCACTCCGTCTGCATTATACGTGATAGTCGAGCGCGCAATATTCCACATATCATCTCCAAAGGTGATATTACACGGATTAAAATCTACCGTAGCACACAACCCTCGAGCATCTCGGTCTAATAAGGTTGAAAAAGCTATTTGGCCATTGATAGGCTTTTCGCGCTCAAGTCTCCAATCGATACGGGTGTCTATGCGTCCGGCAGCCGCACTGAGATTAGCCACGACTGCCATTTCGCCTTTCTTGGTAGGCATCTGCGTGGTGGCATATACCGTTGCAAGGCCATCTCCGTCATCCGTTGTTTCGCCGGAAATATCTATCTGCAATGCCGTATTCTCAACAAGTTTTTCGCCATTAAGCAGATATGGCGCATCCACAGCCATAGTCATGTGATGATTTTCATAATCCACTTCTCCATCGATGGCTACCGGATATATCACTTGCACCGGCAGACGAAGAAACCGCGACAGCTTCTCGGCATCCGCCAATTCAAACTCATACGTAAATTTGTTATATCGTCCCGAGGCTATGTCCTTTTGCGCCCTCCGATGCCATGCCGTATCCACAAAAGCCGGGATTATATGCGAAAGAATGTCACGACATTCGCCAATCATGGTCTGCGGATGTATCTCGCCTGATAGATGCCCGTTGAGGAAATCGCTCTCGACACTCATAGTGGCCGTAGACGATGTATTGTCAGCACTTAAGCGTACATTATCTACTTCTATGGATGGCTTTTCGGGATGCTCGAAGCGTAGTTTTTTTACTTGCACATATCCGTTGACCCATGTATCAATGCGTCCTTGCAAGTCCGCGCCTACTTCGACATCGAGCTTGTATCCGTCATATTTGTCTGATAGTCCAAGTGATTGCAAATCCACATCTCGCATCAGAGCTGCTAAATTCAGCGTCGGAGCCGAAGCATCATACGACCCTTGTGCATTGATTTCGATATTTCCGGCATCGGTATTTGCCATCAAATCGACAGCATAAGTACGATCAATGTCGCTGTTGCCTCGTACAATAATATCTCGGTACGTCCGTCCGTTCCACTCGACAGCATCCACCTGCACAATGACATCGCCTGCCATACTGCGCTTCGAACGCGTAATGTCGGCATCGACATCTATACTGCCGGTAAATCTACCGATACGAGCATCGGCAGCCACAAGACCTAAGTTGACGTCTTGAATATCTATCGTAGCATTGGCTGCCAAACAATCAAAAGACTTGTCCGATGCTGAGAGCGTACCATCTATAGCCACCGAACCCACAGATGTACGGAGCATTGCATTGCCGTCAAAGTTGCGCCGATCACCGGAAGCGTTCACATCCATACGAACATTGCCCAGACGTGTAATATCGGCGAGTATCTTGGGCGAAATGCCAAGTTGTGCCTTGTCAAGCATCGCAGCCACCTCGGCGGCGCGAATATTGCCCAGCACATGCAAATCCTTACAGCTTAGCGAATCAATATTAAACCTGCCTTGCATAGACAATGCAAGCCCGGGATGTGATATCTTGAAGGTGCTTATCGTTAAATCTTGCAATACGCCGTGACCTTCGACTGCAAAATCGTAATCATCGGTTATGTTCTTCAATGCCGGAACCAGCGAACCAAGGTCGGATGGCGTAAAATGGCTACCTTCAAGCACTTTTAGTGTCATCGGGATGTCGCGTCCAAGGGCTTTTAATCGGGCGACACTATCGTACTGCAACTTGATATTTCCGAGGCGTATATCCGAATTGGGCAACGTGATGTCCGCTTGCTGTATTTCCATTGATTTAGGTGTATAATACAC
>CAKTOT010000154.1 GCA_934590135.1 uncultured Muribaculaceae bacterium | reverse complement strand
ACCGCTTACCCACAGCGGCGATTTCTACCGCAAATAAAAGAAGGACGGAGGCTGTTGTCGGTCTCCGTCCTACATATATGCTTACTATTCATCGTAGTGGCCTTTCAGGGATACTATGGTAACGATTACGCGCATTTCCTCGATGGTGTATACCATACGAGAGCTTTTGTCAATGCGTCTGCTCCAGAAGCCCGAATAGTTTCCTTTGAGTTGTTCGACTTGTCCTGTGCCGGTAGTCGGATGCTCCCTCAACTCCTCAAAAAGCGTCACAATCTTTCGGAGAGTTTTGATCTGTCCCGATTTCTTCCACTCAATCAGATGTCGTTCCGCCTTTGCAGTAAGTTCTATTTCGTAACTCATACATTTAATATGGCCTTAATTTCATCCATAGTATAAGCTTTTGTCTTACCCTCTTTGTATTGGCATATACCTTCATTGAGTTCCTTCATATTGTCGGGGTTATTAAACCATGTATCCCCAGAGGGAGACGGATTCTCGCTTACCTCAACGGCAATGGATGCAGCTTTGGCGCAAAGCAGCGTTTCTATGTACTTCTTGAGACTCATACCTTGTGCTACTGCCATAATTGAAAGCTTTTGCAGTGTGTCGACCGGCAGGTCGATATTCTTACGTTTAATGTTTAATGCTGTTGCCATTTCGATAAATCAGTTAGTCTGTTGTTTTGCATGCAAAGGTATAAAAAATATATTATATACACAACAAGCAGAACATCTCGCACCATCCTCCGGCAAAATATGTGGTATCAGGATGGATGCAGCTTGCTTACTCAATCCTAATACCTTCGCGTATACCTGCGTTACAGCAAGGTCGCGATGCCTGAGCAGCTTGCTCATGGTGTATATGTCGACCCGTAAGTCAAGCATCATAACTGCGATGGAATGCCGACTTTGGTCAAATGTTATGTGGCTGTTTATCCTGCGCATTTGCACCGGGCGTCAATTGCGCGGCTCGCACCTGTTCGATACAGCAGTCCGGCAATGATCGGGGACACACAGCTCGGTCGCCCACACCAAAGGCCGTATTTGCAGCGCTATAACAAGTTTTTGCAACCATCCCGGCACAACATCCACGCATAGTATTCCGAGATTGGCCGTTAAAATCCATCAATAAAGTTGCACCTTATCAAAATATAGTCTATATTTGCAAGGTCAAATATTCTTAAAGATTAGAATCGGCCGCCGTCACGGCCACCCTTTCACAGACAGAAAACGATCAAAAAAACACCTAATAGACAACCTATATGAGCAACAACACTCCGGACCTCGAATGGTCAAAGCTTCCTTTTGGCTACATTCCCACTGATTACAACGTACGTTGCACCTACCGAGATGGCAAATGGGGCGAAATCGAAGTATCCCAGTCGCCGACAATAGATATGCACATTGCCGCCACAGCTCTGCATTACGGACAGGAAATCTTTGAAGGTCTCAAAGCCTTCCGCGGCGCCGATGGAAAAATCCGCATCTTCCGTCTCGAAGAAAACGCCAAACGCCTGCGCAGCTCGGCCGAAGCATTGATGATGGAGCCCGTGCCCATGGAGATTTTCCGCGAGATGACCATCAAAGCCGTACAACTGAACGAGCGCTTTATTCCGCCTTACGGCAGCGGCGCATCGCTATACATACGTCCTCTGGAGATCGGCATCAGCGCACGCGTAGGCGTCAGCCCCGCCACCGAGTACACCTTCATTATCTTTGTATCACCCGTAGGCCCGTACTTCAAGACCGGATTCGGCGTCACCGATATCTGCATCACTCGCGAGTATGATCGTGTAGCGCCCAAGGGCACCGGACGATTCAAGACCGGCGGCAACTACGCTGCATCGCTCAAAGCCGGATGTATGGCTCACGACAAAGGCTATTCGGCAGTGCTCTACCTCGACCCCAAAGAAAAGAAATATCTTGACGAATGCGGACCGGCCAACTTCTTCGCCATCAAGGGCAACAAGTACATCACCCCGGCCAGCGAGTCCATACTTCCGTCCATCACCAATATGAGCCTTCAGCAGCTGATACGCGATATGGGTATGGAAGTTGAAGCACGCCACATACCCGTCGAAGAATTGGCCGACGTGCAAGAGGCTGCCGCATGCGGTACTGCTGCCGTATGCTCGCCCATACATCGCGTTGACGATCTCGACACCGGACATCAGTACGTAATCGCCAAAGACGGCAAGCCCGGCCCCATCACCACCAAGCTGTACAACACCCTTCGCGCCATCCAGTACGGCGAAATCGAAGATGTACACGGCTGGAACACCGTGCTTTGATGCCGACCAATACCGACACACAATATACGCCATACGGTCTACCGCCATCAGCTGTGAACTATATGGCGTATATTGATAAAGCCTACAGCGCCACCGACAGCGAGACACAATCGCTCAAAAAGCTGCTGGTGACGCACAGCGTACAAGTGGCGCGGAAGGCGCTCGAAATTGCGCACGCCCAAGCCCTACCCTTGGCCGACGGTGACATCGTGGCCGCCGCCATGCTCCACGATATAGGCATCATCGCCACCGATGCACCCGGCATCCACTGCCACGGAACGGAGCACTACCTGCGTCACGGCATTCTCGGAGCCGCAATTCTACGCAAAGCCGGCGCGCCCGAATGGCTGGCTCGTGTGGCCGAAAGGCACACCGGCACCGGCATCACAGCCGAGGATATTGCCGAGAACCACCTTCCTATGCCACCCGGCGATTATATGCCCGAGACACTGCTCGAACAGCTCGTATGCTATGCCGACAAATTCTTCAGCAAGAGCCATCCGCAAATCGAAAAAACACCGGAACAGGCGCGTGCCTCGGTAGCGCGTTTCGGGGCGGACAGCGCCGCACGATTTGACGACCTCGCCGCACGCTTCGGATAATCCGCGACAGCCGTAAGTATTACAACCCCAATCGCTTTACGCCCAAGCATCCGATTGTCAGCAATACCGGTCGACAACGACAACACCAGACAGGCAATAGCAA
>CAKTOT010000153.1 GCA_934590135.1 uncultured Muribaculaceae bacterium | reverse complement strand
GCTACAGGTACGGGCGGTGAGATACGCGATCGTCTTGGTGGCGGTCGCGCCAGCTTGCCTTTGGCCGGAACGGCGGTATATATGACATCGTATCCGCGACTTGCCGGTCTTAGGCCTTGGGAATTGATGATGAATCCCCGGGTATGGCTTTATCAGACCCCGGCCGAAATTCTAATCAAAGCAAGCAATGGCGCCAGTGACTTCGGCAACAAATACGGACAGCCACTGATATGCGGATCGGTGCTCACTTTCGAATACTCGGAAGGCGGCATTGAGTATGCATACGACAAGGTAGTAATGCTGGCCGGCGGAGTAGGGTACGCCCGTGCACGCGATGCTGTCAAGGGGCATCCCCATGGCGGTGAAAGCGTCGTTGTGATGGGCGGTGACAACTACCGTATCGGAATGGGTGGTGGAGCCGTATCATCGGTTGCTACAGGCCAGTACGCAAACGCTATCGAACTTAATGCCGTGCAGCGTGCCAACCCCGAGATGCAAAAACGTGTGGCCAATGTCATACGAGCACTCAGCGAAAGCGATTACAATCCGATAGTCTCGATACACGACCACGGCGCCGGTGGACATCTTAACGCTCTATCCGAATTAGTGGAAGAAACCGGCGGATATATTGATATAGACCGACTTCCGGTGGGCGATCCTACATTGAGTGACAAGGAAATCGTAGGCAATGAATCCCAGGAACGTATGGGTATGGTTGTACGCGGTAAGGATGTAGAACGAATTCGCCGTATAGCTGACCGCGAACGTGCTCCGATGTACGAGGTCGGTCGTACTACTGCCGACCATCGCTTTGTCTTCGGTCACGGCGGTATGGACGGAAATACAAATGGTGATGTCCGACCCATAGACTTGGCAATGGACGATATGTTCGGTTCTTCGCCCAAAACCGTGATGACCGATAATGCGGTTGTTCGGCCCCATGCACCCGTAAAATATGATATTGCGTGTATGGATCGGTATGTGACGGATGTCCTTTCATTGGAGGCCGTGGCATGCAAAGATTGGCTCACCAATAAGGTGGACCGCAGTGTCACAGGCCGTGTTGCACGTCAGCAATGTCAAGGCATGTTACAGTTGCCGTTGAGTGATTGCGGCGTTGTTTCCATAGATTTCACCGGACGCCGCGGCATGGCAACATCAATAGGCCATGCACCTCAGGCTGCGTTGTGTGATGCTGCAGCCGGGTCACGTTTAGCTATTGCCGAGGCGCTGACCAATATCGTCGGCGCGGACTTGGTGGACGGCCTACGGAGTGTAAGCCTAAGTGCCAACTGGATGTGGCCGTGCCGCAACTCGGGCGAAGATGCCGCCTTGTACCATGCGGTCGAGTCTTGCAGCGGATTTGCCTGCGCTTTGGGCGTGAACATACCTACGGGCAAGGATTCGCTGTCGATGACGCAGAAGTATCCGGATGGACGCCGAGTTATGGCTCCCGGTACGGTGATAATTTCGGCAGCGGCGCCTGTGCGTGATGTGCGACGTACGCTTTCTCCTGTTTTGACGCGAAAGAGCTCCTCAACATTGTATTATATAGATTTTGCCGGGGATAATCTTAGACTTGGAGGATCGGCACTGGCTCAAACTATGGGCGTGGTAGGAGACAAGGCTCCCGAAGTGAATGCCGAGACATTGACACGCGCTTTCGGAGCGGTGCAGGCTATTGTTCGTAAGCGTAAGGCCTTGTCAATGCACGATGTAAGTGCAGGCGGTCTGGTGACAACTTTGCTGGAGATGGCTTTTGCCAATACTACGGGCGGACTCGAAGTCGATTTGTCGGAAATGACAAGCCGAATGAATGGCGACTTAGTCAGCGCATTGTTTGCCGAGAACCCGGCAGTGGTGATGCAGGTGGACAATGGTACGGCCGAGTCTGTCGAAGCGATACTCAAGGAAGCCGGAGTGCGATATTTTGCAATAGGTCATCCGGTTGCAGCCGGACGTGCATTGAAAGTTAAGTCCGGAATATGCAGTCATAGTTTCGATATAGACACGCTACGCTCGATATGGTACGAGCCTTCTTACAAGCTTGACTGTCTGCAAAGCGGTGAAGAATGTGCTGCCGAGCGTCGTAAAAATATGGGACGTCAATCGTTGCGATACGTTTTCCCTCACGAATGGAACGGAGGAAAGGGTATGGCTGAACGTCCGGAAGCCCCGGTCGGCGGACGTCCGCGTGCGGCAATTATCCGCGACAAGGGCATCAATGGCGAGCGTGAGATGGCGTACTCGCTATACCTTGCGGGTTTTGATGTCAAGGATGTATGTATGACTGACTTGATGAGCGGTGCCGAGACATTGGAGGATGTCCGAATGATAGTATTCTGCGGAGGTTTCTCCAATAGTGATGTGCTTGGCTCAGCCAAGGGCTGGGCTTCGGGTTTCCGTTGGAACGAAAAGGCTCGGAAGACGCTTGAAGCCTTCTATGCACGGCGCGATACCCTGTCTTTGGGCGTATGCAACGGCTGCCAACTGATGATAGAGCTTGGCTTGATAACTCCGGTGGCGGGCGAACGTATGCCGCGTATGGAGCATAACCGTTCGCATAAGTTCGAGTCTCAGTATCTTGGCATTACCATACCCAAGAATAATACCGTGATGTTCAGCGAACTTTCGGGTTCGCGTCTTGGCATCTGGGTGGCACATGGCGAGGGCCGTTTCAATCTCGGTGGAGCTGCCGGCGTCAAGAACTTCAATGTCATAGCCAAGTATGCTTATCGGACTTACCCCGGCAATCCCAACGGCAGTGATGGTGCCGTGGCTGGCATCGCATCGCCTGACGGACGCCATGTGGCCATAATGCCGCACTTGGAGCGTGCCATATTCCCGTGGCAATGCGGACACTATCCGCGCAATCGCCGCAATGATGCGGTTACGCCGTGGCTTGCCGCCTTCCGCGCCGCCGCCGACTGGTGCGCCCGGCAGTGACGAGTTCCTCTGAGTGAAAGATACAGACAGCGGGCTGCGCCGATGAGGCGCAGCC
>CAKTOT010000152.1 GCA_934590135.1 uncultured Muribaculaceae bacterium | reverse complement strand
ACATCATGATGGTCGAAGGCGAAATGAACGAAGTGTCCGAAGCCGACCTTCTGGCAGCCCTCAAGGCCGCACACGCCGCCATCAAGGAACAGTGCAAAGTCCAGATGGAACTTGCCGAAGCCGTAGGCAAAGTAAAACGCGAATATTGCCACGAAGTCAACGACGAAGACCTGCGCAAAGACGTACACGACAAGTGCTACGATCGCGCTTACGCCATAGCCAAAGCCGGCAGCGCCGACAAGCACTGGCGTCAAGACTCCTTTGATGCCATCTGCCAAGAATACATCGATGCACTTCCCGAAGAAGAGCGCGACGAAAAAGCCCCGCTGGTTAAGCGCTACTATCACGACGTAGAACGCGAAGCCGTACGCCGCTGCATCCTCGACGAAGGCATCCGTCTGGACGGCCGCAAGACCACCGAAATACGCCCCATATGGTGCGAAACCGACTACCTGCCCGGACCTCACGGAAGCGCCGTATTCACCCGCGGCGAGACTCAGGCACTGGCCACAGTCACCCTCGGCACAAAGCTGGACGAAAAGATTCTGGACGACGTGCTCAACCAGGGTCGCGAACGCTTCCTGCTTCACTACAACTTCCCTCCCTTCTCCACCGGCGAAGCCAAGGCACAGCGCGGCGTAGGCCGTCGCGAAATCGGCCACGGCAATCTGGCACACCGCGCCCTCAAGCGTATGTTCCCCGATGACTTCCCCTACGTATGCCGCGTAGTGAGCGACATCCTCGAGTCCAACGGCTCCTCGTCCATGGCCACCGTATGTGCCGGCACCCTGGCACTGCTTGACGCCGGCGTCAAGATGAAGAAGCCCGTCAGCGGTATCGCCATGGGTCTGATCACCGACACCGATTCGCCCAAATACGCCATTCTGAGCGACATCCTCGGAGACGAAGACCACCTCGGAGACATGGACTTCAAGGTTACGGGTACACGCGACGGCATCACCGCCACCCAGATGGATATCAAGTGCGACGGACTGTCCTACGAAATCCTCGAAAAAGCCCTTATGCAGGCACATGACGGCCGTATGCACATCCTCGACATCATCGAGCAGACCATACCCGCACCTCGCGAAGACTACAAGCCGCAAGTTCCGCGCATCGTCACAATGATTATACCCAAAGAGCTCATCGGTGCAGTCATTGGCCCGGGCGGAAAAGTCATCCAAGGCATCCAGGAAGCATCCGGCGCCACCGTCAGCATCGACGAAATCGAAGAAGGCGGATATATCGAAGTGGCCGCAGCCAACAAGCCCAGCATCGACAAGGCTCTCGAACTTATCAACGCCATCGTTGCCCTGCCCGAAGAAGGCAAGGTTTACACCGGCAAGGTTCGCTCCATTATGGACTTCGGCGCATTTGTCGAATTCATGCCCAACCGTGACGGCCTGCTCCACATCAGCGAAATCGCGTGGGAGCGTCTCCCCGACATGGAAGCCAGCGGCCTCCACGAAGGCGACACCGTCGAGGTCAAACTTATCGAAATCGATAAGAAGACCGGCAAATACCGTCTGTCCATGCGCGCTCTCAAGCCCAAACCCGAAGGCTACGTAGAGCACAGCGGCCGCAGCGAACGTCCCCGCCGTGACGGTGACCGTGGCGACCGTCGTCCCCGCCGTGACGGTGACCGTCCCCGCCGCGATGGCGACCGTGGCGACCGTCGTCCCCGCCGTGACAACAATCACAACGACAACAACAACGACTGATAGCCCCTCATAGAGGCATCAACCCATACAGACCGGAGCGGCTGCCCACACGGGTGGCCGCTCCGCTTTTTTATATTGACACTCACATTTCAGGTACAAACCCAAGGTCTAAGGCATACCGATATCGCCTAAAGACCCGCCATAATCGCCAAAGGCTCTCTGCCTTTAGCGCTGCTCATGGACATCATCATCGAACCCAAGGAACCCCTTGACGCTAACAGCACACCCATAATTCAACAGACATCCTTTTGGTCGCAGGTCAAAGAGCGACTCGGCCTACATTCATGCGCATTCGAATTTGCGGTACGCAATCGTAACATCTACGACGGCGTCGGAGGATTCGCCGCTACACATGCCGACTTCATCATGTTCATTCGGCATCTAAATCGTGAAGACTACATTGCATACGTACCTTACGGCCTCGAAATATAGCCATCCGAATGTCGTCAAGGCGAATTCATTGAAGAACTGTCCGAAACACTGAAATCTCACCTGCCCAAACACTGCGTAGCTCTGCGATATGATCTCAATTGGAAATCGCATTGGTGCTCGGCCGAAGACCATGACACTTGCGGCAATTGGCTGGGCGCTCCGGACAAAGAATTTCAGGAATTGAAGCTCAACTTCGGCACATACAACCACAACATCGTCAAAGCCAATATGAACATCCTGCCTGCCAACACCATCGTCGTAGGCCTGACTTATGACGACGAGGAAATCCTGCGGCGGATGAAGCCCAAGACTCGCTATAACATCAAACTGGCGCTGAGGCACGGCATCGAAGTACGCTCGACAGGCATCCGAGGCCTGCAAACATAGTACAGTCTATACATCGAGATGGCAGTTCGCAATGGGTTACACATCAACGATATTGAGTATTTTCGCTCAATGTTCGCGCCCAAGATGGACGCGGAGTGTACCGACGTAGACATGCGGCTGCTGGTAGCCTATTACGGGGACAAGCCTCTGGCCGCCATGTTCCTGGTAATGTCGGCACATCGCGCCACCTACCTCTACGGCGCTTCTTCATCATCCATGCGCAACCTCATGCCCACCTACGCTCTGCAATGGGCGGCCATACAGACTACCAAGCGAAACAAGTGCCACGAGTACGATATGTTCGGAATTACGCCTAACGGCGACCCTTCGCATCCCATGCACGGTCTGTACAAATTCAAGCGGGGCTTCGGCGGCGAAATCTTTCATCAACTCGGCTGCTGGGATTACCCCATAGACAATACGCCGCTCGGGATATGTGCGCCCAAGGCTATTACTCGTAATGTACCGTGATTTAACCCGAGTTAGACTCTATTTTTTATTTAATATTTATCTAAAATCAATAGTTCGTTAAAAAATTAGATAACGGCTAAGCGACTTCGGCCGCTGCGCCAAAGAGTTCTTTGACAACCTT
>CAKTOT010000151.1 GCA_934590135.1 uncultured Muribaculaceae bacterium | reverse complement strand
ACATAAGGCTTAGTCACCCCGGTCTCGTCTTCGCAAACGTTTTCGAAGCCGGAAGGTGTGCCGTTGTATCCGTCCGAAATAATCATCTGGTCCTTGACGATGAGGGCGCCGACCTTGCGACGGCGACAATATGAGTTCTCGGCCCAAATGGTAGCCATACGCAGATAACGCAAATCGGACTGATGTTGTTTTTCGGATGAGTTTTCTTTGTTCTTCGACATTATGTGTATCGTAAGAGGAGTGGTTAGCGGTGAGAGAAGGAGGTATATCTTATTGAATGTCTGTCAAATGTTGTATTTAAAATATATTATCTTTGCGTACCGGCAACGTTGTGTTGCGAATTGCTTAGCGCTGCTATATAATCGCGTGCCGTCTGAAGTGTCTCCGGACGGCCTACATCATACCAATGTGCCTTGGCCTGCACCACGTATCCGCGTATGTCACACTGTCGGCACATACTTACATACGCGGGCGTAATTGAAAAAACGCCGTCACACGTCGTCTTTCGACCATACTCTGCGAGGTCGGCCAAGACCGACGGCTGTATGACGTGTATACCTTCAAACGACATCGGCATATCGTCCGATGACGGGACATACCCCTGCGGTCGGCTTTCGAGAATATGCCCGGTATCATCGGTATGTGTCCATCCGCGCAGGCGAAGCGTCTGACCATTAAAAAGCAAATGGCGTGCCGAGGGACGCGCTTGTACGGCCATCGTAATAGATGCGCCGGTACGGTAATGACATTCGAGCATGTCCTGCAAATCTATATCACTGATTATATCGGCATTATGTACCAGTACAGGAGCGTCCCCGTCAAGAAAACGCATTGCATACACCAGCCCCCCGCCCGTGTCAAGCAGTCTGTCACTTTCGTCACTGATATGTATCGTGACACCTTCGGGGGTATGCGTCTGTAAGTAGTCTACCACCTGAGATGCAAAATGGTGGACATTGACGGTGATGTCGTTTATGCCTATGGCGACAAAGCGGTCAATGACACGCGCCAGTGCCGGACGTCCGCAGACATCCACCAAGGCCTTCGGATGTTCCAAGGTGAAAGGTCGCAGTCGTGTCCCGAGACCAGCGGCAAATATCATTCCTTTTGCGTGTACGCTCATACAGGCATAAATGTTTGCTCGATATTCTGCTCGCGATGTTGCAGTTCGACTTTTACATTGAATTCTTTATTGATATGCTCGGCCAGATGCTGCGCCGAGTATACCGAACGATGCCGTCCTCCGGTGCATCCGAAAGCCACGGTCAGCGAGGTGAAACCGCGCTCAACATAGCGCTTGACAGATGCGTCTACAAGCGCATAGCAGTGCTTGAGGAACTCGGTAATCTCACCATCGTCCTCCAAGAATTCTATGACCTCGGTATCAAGTCCGGTAAACTGTTTATAGCGTTCGTACTTGCCGGGATTGTTTATTGCACGGCAGTCAAAGACATATCCACCGCCGTTGCCGGTGGCATCATCGGGTATGCCCTTCTTGTAGGCGAAACTGAATACGTGTACCGTAAGCGTACGCTTTTTCAGTTCATCGCTGAATTGATTGAGCCCTACAAGGCGGTGCAACACCTCGGTCAAATACGGATACTCGGGATATGGCTCGTCAAGAAGGCGGCGCAGATTGGCAATAGCATAAGGCACGCTTTGCATAAAGTGCGGTTTCTTCTCAAAATAGCCTCGGAATCCATAAGCGCCAAGCACCTGTAGCGTACGGAACAGCACAAAATGACGCAATTGCTCATGGAAGTACGCAGTATCTACGGGCTTGTATTTGCGCAACGCCGCTATATACTTATCTATAAGGTCATCGCGCAGGCTCTGGGGGAATCCGGCCTTGGCTTGCCACAAGAATGACGCCACGTCATAGTAGAACGGGCCGCGGCGTCCGCCCTGGAAGTCAATAAACCACGGCTTGCCATCGCGTATCATCACATTACGACTTTGGAAGTCGCGGTACATAAAGGTGCTCGAATTGCTTCGCATAAGTACCTGGGCCATAGCCTGGAAATCGTCTTCAAGAAGATTCTCGTCAAATTCGATACCCGTAGCCTTAAGGAAGCAATACTTAAAGTAGTTGAGATCCCACATTATAGACCTTACATCAAATTGGGAGGACGGATAGCATTGGCTGAAGTCCAGACCGACAGCGCCGTTGAATTGAATGTCCGGCAGCAACTGTATCGTCTGTGTCAATAAGTCACGTTCGGCATTGGAAAACGATGATGTCAGACGCCCTTTTTCGATGGCGTTGAACAGCAGGGTGTCTCCGAGATCTTCTTGGAGATAACTCATTCTGTCATCAGACACAGCCACAACACGCGGTACGGGTATGCCCCGTTGTGCAAAGTGGTCGGCCAGGTACAAAAATGCTTCGTTCTCGGGGCGACAGGTGCCGATAACGCCTATGAGCGTAGGATTGCCTCGCAGTCTAAAATATCGTCGGTTGCTGCCGGAAGACGCTAATGCCTCGGGTGCACCCTCAGGCGATTTTCCGTTGTACTTGATGTAAAGTTGTGTTAGAATATTGGGATCCACGATGGTGTATGATTAATTAGCTAAATCGTTTATAAACTTGATGCGCATCAGGCGCAATTCTTCCTCGGTATACTCGCCGTCAAAATGCTTGTAGGCAGCCTCTATCGAGTCGCTGTCGCTATGGCGGAAGTAATCAAAGATTTCATCCTGCATATCTTTGTCGAGTATATCATTTATGTAATAGTTGATATTGATTTTTGTACCGGAGTAGACTATGGTCTCTATTTCGGTGAGGAACTCGCCAAAGTCCATACCCTTGGAAGAAGCAAGGGCATCGAGGTCTACTTTACGGTCAATGGCTTGGATTATCGAAATCTTGGTCTGCGACTTGTTGGGAATGCTTCGCACACGTATTTCTTCGGGGCGTTGAATATCATTGGCCTCGACATGTGCACGGATAACATCCACAAATGCTTGACCATAGCGCTGTGTTTTGCCGGCGCCGACGCCTATGATGTTTTGCAACTCCTCAAGCGTTGTAGGATAAGTGGTGGCCATAGCTTCGAGCGACGGGTCTTGGAAGATGACGTAAGGCGGTAGCGACAACTTCCGCGCAATTTCCTGCCGAAGGTTACGTAGCATGGCAAACAACTCCGGGTCGGTTGCCGAAGTAGCGGGCATGGCTTCAGAGACGTAGTCGGCAC
>CAKTOT010000150.1 GCA_934590135.1 uncultured Muribaculaceae bacterium | reverse complement strand
TAAGTTGAATGCCGGGGCTTCATCGCCGATAGATGCTGCCGTTGAAGTGGATTCAAAACCATAAGTAACAGAAAGCAGACCGACTAAAAGCACAATAATAATAAGTTGTTTTCTCATTGCAAATCGTTATAGTTCTACACTAAGATGTAGCCCAGGGCATACTCTGCTTGTTTGGGGTACATCCTGCCGATTTTCGGCAAGGCGCTACCGCTGTAGCGCCGGTTTCCTTTTGGAATTGCAATGCAAAGGTACGACTAATTTATTGAATATCAAAAATATGATTGATTGTTAAGGTTTTTCGTGTGTGCAAAGACGCTGCCCAATCTGTCAATTTTAACATTTTACAACTGCGTATATATATGTCGAATGGGGTGACGGTGTCTATTGGTTAATAATTGTTAAGATGGAGAGTAGCCGGCTTTTTCAAGGCTGTTTTTTGTCCCGAAAAAACTCGGGGACAGTATCTGAGCCAGTGTCGTTTCAGGGTAATTCTTCAAATAACTTTTGACGATATTGAGCCCGATATATCGAACCGCGCGTCCGGGGGCATCGGGGCTGATGATATAAGTTTGGGGTGCCGGTTCAAATAATTTGTCTATAAGTGTCGCGTCTGTCGAGTAGAGCATCCTACCTTCGATGATGTGTTTCCAGATAAAAGTCTCGTTTGATTTTATGTCGGCCATAGTCGCATCATCGTATCCGAGAGCGCGAGCCTCTGTAGCTTGCGGAACTACTTGCATCTTGGCGTAAGCTAATGCTCCTTCGTATAGTAAGCGAGACAGTACGGTACGTCGTGAGGCAGCGATGCTTTTATATGGATATGCTTCGGCAATGAGAGCTTCGGTTAGGTCATAAGGTAGCATTTGCGGGGTTTTGGAGGCGCGGATATATTGTGGCCACCCGGAGTATGCCGGGTGGTTGCTGCCGAGGTAGTGATTAAGAGCGACAAAAATATATGGCTCGTTAATCACTATAGACTTTCGGTCAGACCACACTACGGTGGCATAATTGCGGTGAGGCAACTCCAGACCCTTAGAAGTGGCGTTGTGTAATATCATGCCCAAGGTGTCACGTAATGTTTTTAGATCGGGAAACGCCTTTGCCGTTTCGGGCGCAAATGCCGCTACGGCGCGAGAAGAAATGTACTCATGCCAAGTCGTGTCGCCATGCGTTGAGCCTAGATACTGCAATAAAGCATCCACATACGCTTGAATATCTTTCGGAGCCGAAGTGTCGCCATCGTTATGGCATTTAAGCGCAAGGCTGTCAATCCGTAATATAGGTTCCGGTGTGCTGTCAATGTCGCCGTTTGAACATCCAGCGAATGAGCAAAGCAGCGAAGCGATGACGATATAAATAGATGTATGTTTTTTAAGCGATATAATATCTCTGGACATAATAATGGTCGGAAAAAGATTTCGCGCAAAGTTAGACAAAAATGGATAATATGACATCAAAGTTGGCGGAAAAGTCTCCGATGCCTCAAAAAATACATCGCGTAATGGCTGTATGTGGCAAACTTTTTAGTATTTTTGCAGATAAATTGCGCAGGCGTACCGACATTAGGAGAGAGCGTTATGCGTATACAGAGTAATTAAACAATGACCGCCAAACGCATACATACGATACTTGTCTCGTTGATACTATGCACCATAAGTATGGTAGCAGCGGATAATATACAGCCATTTGTCCTTGTGCTTGATCCGGGGCATGGCGGTAAAGATATAGGAGCTCCCGGCGCGTGTCGCAAGACTACTGAAAGTGCCGTGGTCCTTGATGTGGCCAAGAGAGTAGGTCGTATGGTAGAGGACGCGGACTTGGATATCAAGACGGTATATACCAGAAAAACAGATCGTTTTGTGACGCTGCAGGGACGAGCCGATATAGCCAATAAAGCTCATGGCGACTTGTTTGTAAGCATACATTGCAACTCGGTTAAGTCCGGCGGAAACAATGTACAAGGCACATCGGTCTATACCCTTGGAAGCGGAAAGTCAAGTGAGAACCTGAGAGTGGCTATGCGTGAGAATTCGGTAATCGAACTTGAACCGGATTATACGGCAAAATATAGCGGTTTTGATCCGAATTCGGTAGAGTCATACATCTTGTTTGAATTAAGCCAAGACGTCCATATAAGGCAGAGCATCGACTTTGCACGACTGGCACAGGACGAGCTGGTGAATACGGCAGGACGTGTGGACAAGCGGTTACGACAAGCCAACTTTTGGGTACTATGGGCTACTTCTATGCCGGCAGTATTAATCGAACTTGATTTTATATGTAATCCTATTATCGAAGAGTTTTTTGCCGGTGAAGAAGGACGCGAAGAATGTGCAAGGGCAATATTCAATGCTATAAAGAAGTATTATGAACGCTCTATAAGGCAAAAAGAGGCAGGCAAACAGCACACTTCATCTGCCGACAATACTAAAGGCAGAAAAAGAAGATAAGTCTCGACTTACAAATACAATATTCGAAATGTAAAATAACAAGCGGCTCTATATGCCGCGATACTATAACACGAACCAAACAGACAATGAAAAAGGTCTTTAGAAAAGAGATTCTTATTGCCGTATGTGTCCTTTCGGCACTTGCTATTCTGGTATTTGGCATAGACTTCCTTAAAGGGGTCAATGTATTCAAAGCCACCAACTATTACTATGCTACCTATACAGATGTTCAGGGTCTGGCCATATCAGCTCCGGTGACATTGAGCGGTTACAAAGTGGGACAAGTACGAGACATAACCTACGAGTATGATAACCCCGGACACGTACGTGTCGAGATATCCCTTGACAAGGATCTCCGCTTGCCAAAGGGTTCGCAAGCAGTGCTTTCCAGCGATTTGCTTGGCACCGCATCTATTCAACTTGTATTAGCTCCGGGCAAGGACTTCTATGAAGTAGGTGCGGAAATACCCGGTGTAGTACCCAAGGGCATGATGGATAATATTTCAGATGACCTATTGCCGTCAGTCGCCGCAATAGTCCCGAAGGTGGATACGTTGCTCTCCGGTGTCAATGCACTTGTCTCAGATCCGGCGCTTGCAGCTTCTGTAAAACGACTTGATGCAATCACGGCAAATATAGAAAAGGCTACGGTGGCTCTAAATAGCATTATGCGTACACTTCCGCCCATAACATCTGATGTCAAATCCATCACTGGTAATGCATCTACAGCAGTGGGGAATATTGCAGCGCTTTCCGAAAAGCTCAGTACAATACCCGTAGACTCGCTGATGACAACACTGAATGCCACAGCACAGAATCTTAAAGCTCTCTCCGAGCAGCTCAACAGTCCCAATTCGACTTTGGGTCAATTGATGAATAATCCGGCATTGTACAACAATCTCAAT
>CAKTOT010000149.1 GCA_934590135.1 uncultured Muribaculaceae bacterium | reverse complement strand
GGGATAGTAGGTGGCGGACTGGACGAGGAAGCCGTTTTCGTCTATGACGGCGATGTTGCTGCCGAGGTAGTCGGTGATGTAGTAGTGGGGCACGAGTTTGGCGTCGAAATAGCCGCCGGCGAAGCGTAGCATCTCCAGCGTGTCGGCCGCGGAGTTGCCGGCACCGCCGCGCATGACGTGGCCATCGCCACTGTACGCACGTACGGACGTGCGGCGCGTGCGCCCGTAACCCACGGGCTGAGGGTCATCATCGACGCGTATGCCGTTCGAACGATAATGCAGCGACAGCGGCAAGGACACATCGCCGACACTCAGCGTGTAGAGTGGCACGTCAAACTCGCAAGCCCCCGTGAGCATAGCCGGAGCTGGCATCTCGGCCTGACGAATGGCGCGCGCCTGCGGACTCTCGGGCCACACCCCGGCCTCCTGCCACGGCACGGACACCTCCGCATGCATAGCCATTAGGCAAGAACAAAGTGTCGCTATCATTGTCATAACGGTAGCTCTCTGTGCGGTTCGTATGGTGCTAATGTCTATCAAAATATTGAAATCTTGCGTTCTACGGAACTATTATGTATTGCTTGTTGCTTATTTCCGAACTTGATGCGATGCCAAGTCCCAGTATGTATCGGCCGGAAGGCAAAACTGGAAGTTTCGGTATGGTGATCTCACGTGTTTCGGCTGAAGTTGCGATATGTAATACATTGTTGTAATACGGAATGCCTATAAGATTGCTAATGCCAATTTTCAAATCAAAGGCCATTCCCGGATTGATACTTAAGATGATGTCACCGGCATTGTAGCGTGCTTCTATGTTCGCTGCAACTTTTTCTGCGTTGTCTTTATTTGCGGATATGCGTAATTCGCGGATGCTTTCCGGCGCAATGGAGTACAATGCGGATATGGCGGCGATGTTTGTATTGTCCGGTACATATCGCGAAGATATATCTGTTTGGACGGCTATTGGTAATCCAGGATGCGCGGCAGAATACCAACGGTAGCGGGTTACGGTATATTCCTCAAGACTGTCGCGTATGGCGTCCATAGGCAATGCTATGGGTCGGAGCGAAAGATCTGCTATGTATCGGCGTGATTCAACTGTCATTATGGCGTCTATTGTATCACTTTCGAGTATTATATGCCCGTATGCGTGTGCTGCACACGAATATACGCCTTGTTCGGTTATGAAGGCGTTATTGCAATAACGGCCATGCGCAGTATATGTGATTTCTGTGGGATTGCCGGGCTTAGGGGTTGATCCTGACCCGTTTTGTAATCCGGATATGAGATTAGATGCATCGAAAACGTTTGTATAGCAAAGCGAATCGGGAGCAATGCCTACCAGTGAGGTTTCTTCAGAAATCCAGCGTGTTCCTATGCTGTCAGTGTGGTAGCGTAAGCATCGTTCGTCCACGATTTCAGACAAAGATACAACTTTTTGGCTTGGGTCTTGATATACTCTATACTGTGGCGCTTTGCGGCGTTGGATTCGATCTAATTCTCCAATCCCGGAGATGTCCCAAGTGGTTGTCTTATACGGTTCTGCTATGCCTGCTCCGCCATGTGTATATACATAATCTCGGCCTTCAGCCGTAACCGAGGAGATGGCTGCAGTCAACATAATAGCGAATACTGCTACGCTTGCGCTGGCTTGTATGTAGCGACGAAAGTGTTTCATCAGGTGCTTAGGTGGGTTGTAGTGGTTGACTATAAATCCGTATGTCGAATTTTACAAATTTAATAGTTAATAGTTTTGCTGTTTAGTATGATAGTGTTAAAAAATATAATTCGAAGGAAATAGGGGTAAGTTAGCGTATGAGATATGGATGGAGGGGTTGGAAGTCGGGGGATGATACGCTGCGAGGGTAGAGGTAACGGCCCGGGTGTGGCGGTTAGAGATCGATGTCGATGGAGACGGGGCAGTGGTCGCTGCCGAGGATGTCGTTGAGGATGTCAGCACTGCGTAGTTGCGGCAAGAGGCGTTGGCTGATAAGGAAATAGTCGATGCGCCAACCGATATTCTTGGCGCGTGCCTGGAATCGGTAGCTCCACCATGAGTATCGTACTTCGTCTGGGTGAAGGTGGCGGAAGGTGTCCACAAATCCGCGCTCAAGCAGACGATCCATGGCCGAGCGTTCCTCGTCCGTAAATCCGGCGCTACGGTGATTGGTCTTGGGGTTGCGTATGTCTATTTCGCAGTGCGCCACGTTGAGGTCGCCGCAGATGATTACGGGTTTGACGGCATCGAGGGCGCAGACATAGTCGGCAAATGCTTGCTCCCACTGCATACGGTAGTCAAGCCGTGCCAAACCTTCCTGTGAGTTTGGGGTATACACGTTCACCAGATAGTGGCTGCCGAAATCGGCGGTGATGACGCGACCTTCGCGGTCGTGCTCGGGGGTGCCTATGCCCATTGTGACGGCTTGGGGCTTAAGGCGTGTCAGCATTGCCGTGCCGCTGTAGCCTTTGCGCTCGGCGTTGTTCCAGTAGTGGAAGATGTCATCGCCCAAGGGCGTTCCCTCGGGATAGTCGCTCAGTTTGGTCTCTTGAAGGCACAGGACATCGGCGTCAAGGTCGCGGTATATTTGGTCGAAGCCTTTGCGCATGACGGCACGCAGGCCGTTGACGTTCCATGATACGTATTTCATTGTTATATTGCTTGTATATCTTTGGCGGTAATTGTGCAGAGTTCTCTTGTGGTGGGCTTGATGATACGTTCGAGGCGTAGGGCTTGCTCCTGTATGGCGTTTTCGAAGATGTTGCGCACATATCGGCCGTTGCCGAAGTTGGTGCTCTTGTCTTTTTGTTTCTCGGTGAGGACTTCGCAGAGTTTTTTGCGTGCGCCTCTGCCGAAGGTGAGTTGGTATTCGTGCATTATGGAATCGAATATTTTTTCGAGCTCCTTGACAGTGTAGTCATTGAAATGTATAGTACGAGCGAAGCGCGATTTCAGTCCCGGGTTGCTGTTGATAAGTTGCTTCATTTCCTTTTCGTATCCGGCAAGTATTACGACAAACTTGTCTCGGTCGTTCTCCATACGTTGTAGCAGCGTATTGACGGCTTCGCGGCCATAGTCGTCGTGCGGGCCGTTGCACAGCGAGTATGCTTCGTCGATGAAAAGTATTCCGCCCATAGCTTTGTCTATGACGTTGTTGGTCTTTGTGGCTGTCTGTCCGACGTACTCGGCTACGAGGTCTGCGCGTCCCGCTTCGATTAGTTTTTCCTCGGATAGTATGCCTATGGCGTGCAGGATGTCAGCCATTTTTCGTGCGACCGTGGTCTTGCCCGTACCCGGGTTGCCGGTGAACACGCTGTGTAGCGACAATGGTATCGGGGGCAGATTGTTGAAGCATCGCATGACGTTTAGTTTGGCATGGTTTGCCAGTCTGCGT
>CAKTOT010000148.1 GCA_934590135.1 uncultured Muribaculaceae bacterium | reverse complement strand
ATGATATACAACTCACCAATACCGACCGCACACCATCGTCCTGTTGCGGTTTGATGTAGGATTATAATGATATACAACGCGTGCCGCCGTCTGCGCATACAGCCCCTGGTTGCGGTTTGATGTAGGATTATAATGATATACAACTACCGCAACGAGTACGCGGCGGCCAAGCGCGTTGCGGTTTGATGTAGGATTATAATGATATACAACAGGGAGGCAGGGGAAAAGTTTTCTTTATTATTTTTTTTTGGGGGGGGGAAGGGGGATGGCATGTTTTTTGTCTATCACGGAATAATTGCTAATTTTGCAGCGCAATTGCGAGGGCAAGCCCCGTATGGTGCAGACTTCACGGGCATAAAAAGATAAAATGATTAAACGGTAGCGATGTGCAACGGCTTCGGACGAATGCACGGCTGCCGAATTGTTAGGTTTAAGTATTACATTTTTTGCATATATGAATGATGTGCAACGTAAGCGCATAAGACGCGCTATCAGTGTGTATTACTTGGCGATGGGTATGGTGTTCGCCTCGTGGGCGTCGCGTATTCCGGATGTCAAGACGGCTCTGTCGCTGGACGATGGCAGCCTCGGCGCTCTGCTTTTTGCCATTCCGGCCGGACAGATTGCAATGATGGCTATCTCGGCGATGGTGATTGCGCGCTGGGGCAGCCGTATGGTGCTGCGTGTATCTTTGGTGGCATACGCGGTCGTACTTTTCGGCATCAGTCAGGCGCCGACGTTCGTGTCGCTGTTTGTCGTGCTGTTCCTCTTTGGCATGGCGGCCAATATTCTCAATATTTCGGTGAATACCCAGTCGGTGGAGCTTGAAAAGCTCTACGGGCGCTCGATATTGTCCTCATTTCACGGGCTGTGGAGCCTCGGCGGCTTGCTGGGCGGCCTGGTGGGCGCCGGCTTCGTGCTCACGGGACTGCCGCTGTGGGTGCATTATACCACGGTCTCGACGGTGTGCATCCTCGCCACCCTGCCTATGGGCTTTCGCCTTATGGACGACTCGAAGTTGCAGCATACGGCCGAGAAGGCCGACAAAAGCGGCGGCCGACACAGCCTCGGGATGCTTGACGGCGTAATTATTATGCTGGGCTTTGTCGCTTTCGGCGGAATGTTCTGCGAGGGCACGGTGTATGATTGGTCGTCGGTGTATATGGCTACGGTGGTATGTCCGCCGGAGGCGCTGATACGTGCCGGATATATCGCCGGGATGGCGGCGATGACTTTCGGACGATTTGTCGCCGACCGCTTCATCACGCGCTATGATGCGGCACACGTCTTACGTATCAGTGGTGCCAGCATTATGGCCGGTCTATTGATAGCCACGGCGTTCCCGTATATTGTGACAGCCACCTTGGGCTTTCTGCTGGTGGGCCTGGGTATGTCCACGGTCGTGCCTATATGCTACAGCGCCGCCGGGCGTCATCCGCGACTGTCGCCGGCAACGGCCATCACCGTGGTCTCGTCGATTTCGTTCATCGGATTTATGGTCGGCCCGCCATTGATAGGGCTTATGGCTCAGGCGTTGACGCTACGCGTGGCTCTGGCCATTGCAGCCTCCTTCGGCTTGCTCATCATTTTCCTTGCTCCGGCAGCGGTGCGCTACCGCCGGCAGGGCTGATATCGTAGCCCGCTTTGCTCAACAGAGCCAACAGCCCCTCCGGGCCTACAAGGTGTCCCGCACCTACGGCCACAAGCACGCTGTAGCGCCGCATTTCGGGGGCGAGCATAGCCGCCCACGCGCGGTTGCGCTCATACAGCATCCGCTCGGCATACGCCTGCCCCATTTCACCGGCAAGTAGGCGCTCTATGGCATCGAGGTCTTGACGATGATAGGCCGCAACGAGACTGTCCGAAGCCGCCTGTGCCGCCTCGGGAGCACGCACTGACTCCATCAGCGACTCAAGCTGCTCGGCAATAGGCGTACTCATAAGCATATACATCTGCTGCTCGGCGGTCTCGAGTGCACGTACCTCCCGGCCCATTGCTCGTGCGCGATATTGCAGCGCAATGTCCGGCGACACATCCGTAGATACACCCGAACGGCGCACTTCGAGAAAGGCGTCAAGCATTGCCGGCTTCATTTTGCCCAAGACGTCCACCGTCCTTGCACCATCCACGCCGAAGGTGGATACGTATCTGCATACCGAGTCGAGTGCCGCCGGCGACAATAGACATTGCAACGTACTGTCACTCGGCGCAATAGCGCAAGCCAGCGCCGCCGACGAGAGCGCCATATCGGACGCATTCACCTCGCCGTACACCACCGTCGCGCGCTCCAGCGCCTCGGCCAGTCCGGCCAAAGTGTCAAGCATTTCCGGTTCGACCGTATGCATCGTCCCCAGGACATACGATGTATGACGGCCGCCGACGGAGTCTACGGCCGTCACGCGCCACAGCACCTGTGCAGCCGCATCGGCGCCCATCCCGACAGCCACAATCGCACCAAGTGCCACTCGCATCCATAACTTACGGCACGACACACAATGCTTGAAGGCCGCCGACATTGCCATACACAATTGATTTATAATACGATGCATATCATACGTGTTTAATTGCGCAAAGTTACGACATTTTATGCGGACACACAAAGGCTGCATCCGGCACAACGGCGTACGATAAATCAGCGCGACATCCGGCGGCCGCGACATCGCCTCGAAGCATCCGCCGAAAGCCGTAGCGCAAAATATATTTGGTAATGTGCTTAATAATGTGTACCTTTGCACGATTTTTGAGCGAAATAAAACGAAATATACAAATTACACAAAGCAACCCCAAACGTCATTATGAACCCCATCAAAAAGACCATCACATTGGCCGACGGGCGCCAGATTACGCTGGAGACCGGCAAATTGGCCAAACAGGCTGATGGTGCCGTGGAGCTCCGCATGGGCAATACCATGCTGCTGGCGACTGTCGTCTCCGCCAAGGAAGCCGGCGAAGGCGTAGACTTTATGCCTCTCCAAGTCGAATACAAAGAAAAATTCTCGGCAGCAGGACGCTTCCCCGGCGGCTTCCTCAAACGCGAAGGCCGCGCCAACGATTACGAAATCCTGACCTCGCGTCTGGTGGACCGCGTATTGCGTCCCCTATTCCCCGACAACTACCACGCCGACACGTTCGTCAACATCATCATGTTCTCGTCCGACGGCGTAGACATGCCTGACGCCCTGGCCGGACTGGCAGCCAGTGCCGCCCTCGCCGTCAGCGACATACCTTTCAACGGACCCATCTCCGAGGTGCGCGTGGCTCGCATCAACGGCGAATTTGTCATCGACCCCACATTCGAGCAGCTCGAGCAAGCCGATATGGAACTGATGGTAGGTGCCACCTACGACAACATCATGATGGTCGAAGGCGAAATGAACGAAGTGTCCGAAGCCGACCTCCTGGCAGCCCTCAAGGCCGCACACGCCGCCATCAAGGAACAGTGCAAAGTCCAGATGGAACTTGCCGAAGCCGTAG
>CAKTOT010000147.1 GCA_934590135.1 uncultured Muribaculaceae bacterium | reverse complement strand
ATTCTGCAGAGGGCTTCAACTGGGATTTTGCCAACAAATATTGTTTGCAAATGGTGTGTGAAAAGATAAGGAACTCAGTAAATCTATCCAAGTTGCGCGAGTTGTCGGATGAATTGTCCGATAAATCAGATTCGGGTCTCATCGAATGGTTGGATGAACTTATAGAGTTCTTGCATTCAAACAAAACATACTGGTCGATAATATCTGACGAGGATGAAGGCATCGGTATATGGCTTAACCAGCACAATGACTTCTGTCGTCTGCAAGATTTGCGAATTGATGGCGGCATACCTGAAGAGTTGAAGGACCTGTGTGAAAACAACAAGCATATTGATTGGGATTTGCGAGCTGATATGTACAGCCTTGACGCCCAATGTGGAAAATATGTAACGGACGAGATTTCACTAAAAGAAGTCGGTGAGTACATTGACAGAATCATCAAGGAATATGTTGATGAGAAGAACAATATGCAAGAGAAAGACTTCGTTTCGCTGGTGTTTGGGCTTAAAAAAATACTCAAATCGAATTCGGAGCTAAAAGACGTAATGAAGTATTTCGAGAAAAAGAAGCACTCTCTATACGTATGGACTTTGGGCGAGGGTGAGACTATGGACCTTGTCGGTGAGATAATCCAGGCCGGTAATGACATGTTGAGAATTGTAAAGCAGATACTTGAGGGACG
This sequence comes from uncultured Muribaculaceae bacterium, assembly GCA_934590135.1. Lineage (GTDB taxonomy): Bacteria > Bacteroidota > Bacteroidia > Bacteroidales > Muribaculaceae > CAG-873. Next base: position 2,793 of record CAKTOT010000147.1, on the reverse strand, counting down.
TAGTGTGGAAGACTTGGCGAGGGTCCGGGATATTCTTGACAGCGCACAAGAAGAAGGGATGATTGTGACGCCTGAACCTCGACCGGAACTCACGGCTATGGTGCCTGATCTCGAAAACAATGGTGCTCTTACAGAAAGGCATATTGCGGTATCTGAAGTGCAATACTCCGGTATGTCCTTGGAGGAAATAAAAGGGTATGTAAGTGAAGCCAAACGTCAGGTTGTAGAATACTTCAAGAGACTGAACGATAAAAAACATCTCGGCTTGAAGTTCGATGAGAATCGCATAGCAATGGATTCCTATAGCCAGTTGTACGGAATATATGATAAGAATGGCAATGAGCTTCCGATTGTGGCTCACAGCTACAGAGGTCCGCAGTACCGATACTTTGACCTTAACCAATTCGATTGGTATGTGCTTAGTAAGCCGGGGTCTATGCTGTGGGTTGTTACAGGTGATGGGCTCAAGTGTATACCTATGTATGCCTTGCCCATAAGGAAGATACAGACATCTCTGCCCGATGGTATGCCAAAACGAGAAAGAGCTGCGATGCTCACTCTGATGCAAGCGATGAAGCAGTATTCGCCCGGAAATGTTCGCTTTGACTTTGGTAATTGTATGCCTTATCAAGGTTTTGATGATGCAGTTCCATTTGAATATGTCCCCGTTGAACTGAATAAATGCACCAAAGGTCTAACGATGCTTTGTGACGAGAAATTGCCGGCGCTGGAAGATGTGTTCAATAATGGTAAGAATATTCCACTGCATGCAATTGCAGAAGGTACAAGCTATGCTGAGGCAATAGATGAAACGAGCGATGAGTCTATGAGAGAGATGTTCGCAGCAACCGAGGCCAAGCCGGAAACGCCTATAGTAGGCGCCGGATTAGAACTAATCCTATAATCAATCGTAGCCGATGCGGATTGATAGAAGGACACAGGCGCAGTTCTTGGAGGACGAACTGAGAGCTGAGACGGAGGCGTACAAGAAGAAGTTCCTGACTTCGGCAATGGCGTTGCTCAAGAATGACGAGATGTTTGTAGCCCAATTTGTGGGGTTCAGGGCCGGGCAAATGGTGATGAAATTCCCGAATACCCGTGCCTTGCCCCGCAAGGGCGAGTTCCTGCAGTGTATGGCTTTGCCGCCCGAATTGCAGAACTACCGCAATTGGGGTAATATGACCTATCAAGATCTGTACCGCAAGCAAGTCAGTTCGACCGAGGCCGTGTGCGTATGGCATGGGAAGGCCGACGATAAGCGCTTTTCGCTTGTCGGCTTCAGCCGCATCGACATTGACTTCGCGGATAAAATACGGAAAGTACCGGGCTTGATCCTCGCCTTTGCGCCGCAACGTCCGCCGATAGACTATATGCTCAACCTTCAATCTTTGGTTGAAAACGAGGGTGGTGATGCCGTTTCAAGTGTATTGGACGTAGACTTTGAAAATCGCAATTGGACCCCGTTGTATATACGGCAGAACAATGTCTCGGATTACGTATATACCCAGTTGCAACTGACTGATACAATGATACTGCAAGGGCCTCCGGGAACGGGAAAGACATTCGTTATCGCGGAATTGTGTGCCCGGCTGTGCGCCGCAGGTAAATCCGTCTTGGTTACGGCGATGACCAATAGGGCGTTGATGGAGCTTGCAGCAAAAGAGCCGCTAAAGGTCTTGTTGCAGGAAAAGAAGATATTCAAGACCAATGTGACTACTGACGAATTTGAGTCGTTGGACAAACTGCAACCGGCCAAGTGCCCTGTGCCAATGCCATCGTGTCTGATGTTGTCCACGTTCTATGTCGCCAGTGGTGGCGCGGCAAGTATGGGTGGAGTGGATGCATTCGATTACGTAATCATGGACGAAGCCAGTCAGGCGCTATTGCCGATGTTCGCTGCCGCCAAGAAGCTTGGCGCTAAAAACCTCTGGGTCGGGGATATATGCCAATTGTCGCCGATAGTATCCCTTAACAAGGACCGGATACGTATATGCGGCTATCAGCCACTTGTCGATGGCTTGAAGACGGCGGCAGATGTCGGTATTGCGCCGGTATACCAGATGACGACAACATACCGTTTCGGACAACGGGCGGCTGATTATACCGGCCTATTCTACAACAATACGTTGAAGGCAAAGGATGATTACGCTTTTGAGGCAATACCGATGTTGGACAATGTCCTAAGTCCTAAGGGAGGCCCGACGTTGGTGATGACGGATATGCCGCCCGGGAGCAATGTCCCGGAGTTTGCAAATGTGCTTGCTGCATGTATTCTTAAATGTATTTTGGCGTCAAATCCGAAGAAAGAAGTGGCCGTATTATCGTGTATGAAAAATACCGTAAGAGCGTTACAGCGAGCTATCAACCAGTACATAGAGACACGCGATAATGTGTTGGTTGACACTGTCGCAAGGGTGCAAGGGCTTACGACTGACATCACAATATTCATAATTCCGAATACATCATATATGCACACAGCGGAACAGCATCTGTTCAATGTAGCAACGAGTCGTGCACGCGAGCATACGATTATTATTGCGGATAAATCAATTTTCAGATTTTCGACAATCAAACCATTAGTTAAGGATTATCTATCTCAACTTGCGGACGATCAGTCGATATATGTCTCTGAAACAATGCTACGCGAAGGTAATCCCGATTTGAAACTGTGCTGATCCAACCGGTAGACCCCGTCCTATGTACACTGACCATTGTTTTTTTCTGTAACCATCGTAACAGTTACGGCGGTTGCAGAAGGGGGCGCGGGGCGGCGTGACGTGCTGGGGAGGATGG
>CAKTOT010000146.1 GCA_934590135.1 uncultured Muribaculaceae bacterium | reverse complement strand
GCGTATGGAGATGGAGGTGGAATTGGCTTCGTCCCACAGGTTGCCCTCGATGATGAAGGGATTGGCGGCAGCATCAGGCGTGAAGCTGTATTCCTCGTCCCCATGGAGAATTTTGGGGCGGTCGCTGTCGCTGTACCAAATGTAACCTACATATTTGGCTTTGGGTATTTCTGTTATTTTTTCTGATCTTCCCATAATGGTTCGCTGTTTTTGGTAACGACTCCGGTGAAAATGCCGTTGCCGCGGTTGGTGATGCCGCCGAGGGGTAGTAGTCCGGTGCAGATGTCGCGGAGGCTCTGCTCAAAGGCGTCCTTGACGTCCTCATCATTGAGGGCGCTGTTTTCGACATAGATGTCAAACGTGTATTCGGTGTCTTTGTCGTAGATGACCTTCTCTTGAAAGAGCGCGCCGTCCATGGTACCGCCGGTGAACTGGTCTATCTTATTGTGGAAGAAAGTTTTTGCCTGTGCTTGACCTTTGAGTACATCGTCTATCAGCAGATGCCCGCGAGTGAAATAGTCGCCATCGGCTTTGCCGAAAATCTCAGCCACTGCCTCGTTTTTGCTTCCGGTTATCTCTTCGGGATCCTGTTTCCCGGCAAAGCGCTTCTTTATCTTGTTATAGTGGTATGCGGTGCGGTGCGCGATTGCGCCTTTGACCGATGACCCTGGGATGAGTACGCGCCTATTGCCGTCAAAAGACGGTGTGCCATCGATACCGCTCCAATTGATTACGGGTTCGGAGGCGTATACGTTGTCGGCATCGCCTTCGCTGTCGCCCATGCCCGAGCCGAACATAAAGAAGTCCACCGGGCTGAGTTTCAGTTTGTAATGTGTCCATCCGGAATGTCCTGACTGTTTGATTTCCACGTCTTCGGCGAATCCGTCCCAGTCCTCGGCCAGTGAGGATGATTTCTTGAGGTATTTCGCGAGGTACTCGGGCTTGGTCAGGTTGAGGGAGGCTTGCCGGCATTCGACTACCTTGAGTTTGCCGTAGCCCTTGCGAGTGCCTCCGCCTATGCGCAGTGTACTGTCGTATAGGCGGTTGATGGCGTCGGTAATATGCTTGTTGGCTGAGCCTTTATCGTCTTTGTCGGACATCAGTTCAATCTCGAAGACAAAGCGTGTACCTTTGTACACAACCTCGTTGTCGAACTTGCCGTTGTCTTCGGCTGTGCCCTTGTCGTTGATGCGCACGTGCTGGCGTACGGGCAGGTCTTGGAAATACCGATAGAAATCGTCATCCCAATTGATATTCTGTATTCCGTCAAGCGCTTTGCCGTCTTTTCCCACCATAACCGCATCGGTGAATATGATGTCCGAGCCGTGGCCGCTGTCATCTTTATCGTCTGATTTGCTGATATATCCGAAGGGATTGCCGTCGGCTTTGTCTTCGGTATATCCCATCGCATGCCTTAGTACTCCGGCGATGGATGTCGCCGGGATGTATGGCAGTCCGTTGACGTCCTTGGCCACGGGCGCATCGGTGAGTATGTCGCTTCCCTTGCCCGTGCCTACGGCCAGCGGCGTCTCGGCTTCAACGGTCAGCCGCGCTATATGCCTGCATGTATATCGTGTCTTTGTCATTGTTCCTTGTTCTTGCATATTTTGGCCATTTCGGATGCTAAGTTGATTAATGCCTTTGCGGTGATGTCGCCGTATTTATCGGATTTATTCACATCTTCTATGAATTTTTCTAAGAGATCTTTGCGACCACCTTTGCTCCACTTGTCTTTGGCTACGCCGTGGGTGAGGTATGCTGCAGGTTCAGGACCTCTTCCCTTATACTTAATCTCAGTTTTGGTGAAAAGTTGTTTCCATATTTCATCGTACGTCTTGTACTGCATTGCGATGGTGCGGATGGCGCCCCATTGCGAAGCAAAGCGTTCGCCCCCGTTATTAAATCTATCGGCGTTGTCTTCTACAAACTTGTTGACTTTCTTGCGGATATATTCGTCTTCTTCCTTAGCCCTGATTGCGCGATTAACGTACTTCAACAGGTAGTCGGAGTCTTTGACGTTTGTTATTTGTTTAGGCTTTTCGGGCTGTTTGGCCTTTCTCTCGCCCTCTTTGAGCTTAAACTTGGCTTGGCCGTTAGTGGCATTGTCCGCCGTATCAAGAAGTTCTGGGTTGTAGATTACGCGGCCAAAGCCCTCGTTTTGGTATACGCCCACGTATCGTGACTTGAAGTCTTGCGTCTTGCAGCCGGAGACAACAAAGACGCTACCTTTTTCAATGCCGCAGCGGTCGGCATCGCGGGTCTTGCGCTTGCCGTTCCACGGCGCATATTGGAAGGTGCGTATCTGCGAGCGCTTCCAGTCGATTTCGCCGCTGTCAAGCCCGAGATCTTTCGCCGTGGGGCGGAAGGTCGGCTCGCCGTTGTCGTCAAGGAATATCAAGCGTCCGTCGGCGTACACGGTGACGATTTCGCCATCTGCATTTTTGGAACTCGATTGTGCTTCCTTGAAGTCATATTCTTTGATTTCGACAAGTCCGTACTGGGCTGTACGCGAGCGCCCTATATTGCGTTTGCCGACAAGCGCTTCGCGAATTTTGTCAGCAAGTTCGTCCGTGTCGACCTCGACGCTGAAGAGGAACTCAGCACCTTTGTTCAAGGCCTCGTACCCGAACATTTGTCTGTCCTTGGAGCGGCGTGCCTCGCGGTCGTATGCCGACTTGAGCGCGAAGTTAGTGGAGGTCTCGGCCTTGAATCCGGCGCTGTTCTCAAAAGCGTAGAAGCCCTGACGGCATTGCTTGAGCTGTTGCGGCTGATTGCCATCGCCCACTTGGTCTTTCTTGCGGTCGTATTCGTGGTGTATATAGCATACCTCGCTTGCTTTTCCGAGTTTGGGGTAGTACATCGAGGCCGGGACGCGCAGCGTGCGTATACTGTCATGGCCTTTGCACACGGGATGGGCGTCGCCGAAGCGAACCATGCCGCTATGGAATACCTCCATGGCATTGTCTCCGAAATCGTTGTACTTGGCGGCCACAATGCCCAAGAAATTGCTGCCGGGAATAAAGTCGAGGGTGTTGTTGGCGCCTTCGCTGGCGGCTTTTTGGTTGAGAATTACGTCCGACAGCAGCGTGCATTTGAATTTGAGCGTCTTCATGCCTGCCCTCCTTTCTCAGTGGGGTTGTTCATTTCTGTCTCTCCTTTGATGTCGCAGCGTCCGAGACCGCGTGTGCGCTTGTGTCCCAGGCGTTTGATGAGCCCGAAGCTGCGGACAATATCGTCTGCCAGCTCATCTGGCACGCCCGTAATTTCGCCGTGCAATGTGCATGGCACCACGGTCTGGATGCTGCGCAGGCTGTGGTCCTGAGCCGTGCCGTCTTTCGAGATAGCAGTGGTGGTCACCTTATTATATAGGAATTGCGAGGCGTTGGCCTCTATAATTGCATTACGTTCGTATTCATTGAGTTCGGCATTGCTGAAATGGGCGCAACCGGTCGTCTCGCCTTCCTCGCCGAAAGCCTCCTTGATAAGTCCGGACT
>CAKTOT010000145.1 GCA_934590135.1 uncultured Muribaculaceae bacterium | reverse complement strand
TTTGACATTGTCCAGGCCTATCATTTGTTCTAATGAAGTCAGGGCCTTATTGTATGCTTCTTCGGAGATGGAAGTGACGGCCTTGTTGTCCGGTCGGTTTGCTATATTAGGGTCGTCTGTTTTCGTGGTCTCAGTATGGTCAAATCGGAAGCTGTTGAGCGTATCGAGCAGCGCCTTTTCGTCCTCGGTGCGAATGTTGTCTGCGTATGCAATGATGCGGCAGAAGCGATACAGCAGTGATGCGTATTGTCTTGCAGCCTCACTGTCATATCGGTCGATAAGCGACAACCCCGGTATAGTGCCGACTATGGCGGTGTCCCAAGTCGGGTCGGGCTCGCGTGTTATTGCTGAGATGAATTTGGCGTACAGGTCGTTGTTGTGTCCGAAGACTTCGTCCCATGGCAGCACGTCAATCATCTTGTCGCTGTCCATAAGTATTGTGTAGAAGCACAATAGCGGATAGTTCTCGCGGTCTTGCGCAATTTCATGGCCCATCATTCGAGCGCAGAATATGATGTCTTTTATACATAGAACGGACATGATGCGTATGGCCGGTGTGCCGAATTGTATGTCGGCCGGGATGCGGATGTGTGGCGCAAGTGCATTGACCAGCCCGGCTTTGCCCGAAATTTCGTCAATGCCTTTGTGTAGGAACTTGGCGGCTTGTACCGCTTCATGCTGTTTGGTGTCTATGGTCGGGGCCTCCGTTCGGGGCATGGGAGGTTGTACAGGTAATATTTCCATTGGTTGTTTAGGCGTGGTTTGAAAGACAAATTTACGATATTTTTGTTGTATGGACAAAATTTGTTAAATTTGCCGCATCTATGCCGCGTAACGCGGAGTGTATTATCAAAAAATTGAGTCGTCATAAGAGACCACAAACGATTGTGTTACTGATAAATCGCATACCATGTGTGCTGGCTTTTGCCGCGCTTGCCTGCTTTCCATCTTTTGCAGCCGGCTCCCCGGCCGAAGTGCATCCCCGTCTCGGATTGATGGTCAAGGACGCATCTTCGGGTGCAACGATGACGTTGTTGACGCGTCACCAACAGTACTCGTGGAGCGAGCGCGCCACTCTTGACCGCGATGTATTTTCGCCCAAGAGTGTCAATTTCAGTCCCGATGGTTCAAAGTATTATGTCAATATGCTTGAAGGATGCCGCACGGTGGTGTACGATGCGCATACTCACGCCAAATTGGCCGTGATTTCGCATAATATTACGGCTGCAGATTCGGCTCTGTGGTCGCCTCAAACTCCATTGTACAAATTTCGCCATTATCGTGAGCGCAATGTACGCGTTTTCGGCGGGCGTCCCGTTGAGGGGGCTTTCAGTCACGGAGGCCGCTACTTTTGGGTGCCGTACTATCGTCGCGACTTTGACATTAATGCCCAGGAACCTTCGGCGGTGGCTGTTATCGATACACGCGCCGATACCATAGTGCGCATACTTGATGTCGGGACGCTGCCCAAGATGGTGGCTGTATCTCCATGGAATGATGTCGTTGCCATCGCTCATTGGGGCGATAATACTGTGGGGCTGATAGATATTACCGACACACGTCCTCGAATGTGGCGCCAGCGTGCCAATGTCGTCATAGACCGCCGATTAAACCTCGATTTGCCTCTGGATCGTAAAGTCGACCGTGACAATGGTAGTGGTAATGCTTTGCGCGGCACGGTATTTACGCCTCAGGGACGCTATGTACTGGTGGCGTGTATGGGCGGTATGGGCGGCATCGCCGTTGTCGATGTACATCGCGGATGCTTTGTAGGCCGCCTTACGGGAATGCTGCCTAATATCAGGCACTTGGTTGTGGCCAATGATTGTTTGTATTTGAGTGCCAATCGTGCCGGCGCGGTACAACGCGTTCCTATGTCTAAGGTGATGGATGCCATAGCACGGCTGCATGGAGTCGGGAGCAAGAACGGCAAAAAACTGCATTCGGTGGCACTGAACGCGCATGATATCAAGACTTTACGCCTTACGGGTGGAATACGCACCATATCCGTCACTGCCGATGGCCGTTATCTTTTGGCTGCAAGCAATACGGCCAGTTGCCTACATCTTGTGGATGCACGCACACTTAGGAAGATGCTGACCATCCCGGCCGATTCTTATCCAGTAGGACTTGATGTCAGCCCCGATGGGAGCGTAATAGTCAGCACTTCGCAGGGTCGTGACCATAAAGGCGGTAATGCCATCGATGTGTATACGCTTGAATTGCCGAATCGGTAGGATATTGCCATCGTTCGGATATCCGTCTCTCCGGTTTGTTTCTCCGGTTCGTCTCTCGAATAGTTATACTGCCGGTGGCACGTCCTCACGCTTAATATTAACCGGTCGGAATATGCCGCTATGCAGTCGGCATCGTCACTCTTGACCGGTAATGAATTTGCTCAGTGCGCAAAAGCCGTCCTTGTTGAAGTGATAGAACATTTCGATGGCTTCGGGCGTGTCTGCATGGAGCAGTAACAACATTTCGCGAGCAAACTCGAGAGTGGCTGAGCCGTTGGCTGTGACTATACCGCCATCGCTGACGGCCTGGCGGTTGATGTATCCTGCGGCATTTGTGTAGCGCTCGCCGCCCCACATTTTCAATTGCCCCAGGCCGTTGCCCGTATGGCGGACGTTGTTCAGCAGCCCACATTTAGCCATAAACGAAGCTCCGTTGCAGATGGCTCCGACAATTCGACCCTCGGCTACGGCGCGGCTCACGATAGGCTCGACGGCATCCGCCACGGGGGTTGTCCATCCCATTCCGCCGATGAGCACCAGCGCTGCGTAGTCTTGCGGCATGGTCTCGAAGGTATAGTCCGGGATTATGTGAAATCCACCGATGGACTTCACCGGCTCGGCGGTAGGTGCCACGATGCGGTTGATGTACTTCGGATGTTCTTTCAGCGCATACTGATCCACGTTGATAGCTTGTGCGAGGTATGCAATCTCGTGGTCTGCGTATTCGGGCAGTACGATGTATAATATTTTGTTAGACATAATGTGGTGTATATTAGCTGATTGGTGCTTGGTATAAAAATGAATGTAATGCCGGAATGAAAAGCAATAGGATGATCAAAATGATTGACATTACGATTATTTTGCTCCATGTGCCGAGTTTGGCAAGATGTAAGACAAGGTATGAACCTAATAGAGTCAAAATGACGTATGTCATTGTAAATACATTTGCCTCGGTCTCGGTCATAAAGCGTGGTTGATCGCATACACATTCATAATGTTGGTGGATGTGCCATTCGGGATGTAAGAGTACTCCGACCAAAGTACCTACTTCGTAATATACGATAGAGGATACTATAAAGACAAAAACGATAAGTATTATGCTCGCTATTAATTTGTTCGGATTGTAGTCTATTCGATCGAAGGCCATAAATCTAAACTTTGTGGTGAGAAAAGCAAAAGAGAGTTGCATGTTGCAACTCTCTGATTTAGTGGTACCACCAGGAATCGAACCGGGGACACAAGGATTTTCAGTCCTTTGCTCTACCAACTGAGCTATGGCACCA
>CAKTOT010000144.1 GCA_934590135.1 uncultured Muribaculaceae bacterium | reverse complement strand
CTTCAAGGACATCGAGGCAGCCAACCTCGACCCCGCAACTCAGCTCTAAGGCTGCACAGCACGTCTTAGGTGCACATGCTATAGTATACAAAAAGGCATCCCGCCGAAATCGGCGGGATGCCTTTTGTATATGTCTTATATCCGATGAAGCGTAATTCGCTGCACGGCCTAATCATCTGCCGCTTGTAGACCTGTCGCAGACATAAGCTGACACACTTCGCAATATCGCTTCAATATCAGCCGTATACCGCCTCGGATACAATCGGGGCGGTCATACTCGGCTAAGAAGTATCAATTGAGTTTCAGCTTCTGACCGGGACGGATCTTGGTCGAAGCCTTGATGCCGTTGGCACGACACAGGCGTGCGACGGTAGTGTGGTTGCGCGCAGCTATCTTGCTCAACGAATCGCCTTTTTTGACTGTCACCGTGCGCGAAGTCGTAGCCGACGAACGTTTGGCTCGTGACGACTTTGTAGCCTGCTCGCGGTTGGAGTTACGCATAGCGTTGTATGTACGGGCATACTCGGCATTGGCTGATGGCGAGAAGTTGCGCGCATTTTGATACGTATTCTTATTAAACACATATGTGTCGGTATGCGTAGTCTGGTTGGCGAAGTCAAAGATGCCGGCGGGATTGATGGCATAACCCATATATCGGGTTTCGAAATGCAAGTGCGGGCCGGTGGAGCGACCGGTATTGCCGCCAAGTGCTATGGGATCGCCGGCGCGCACATACTGCTCGGGCTTTACGAGGAATCGTGACAAGTGACCGTACACGGTCTCCAAGTCGTTGGTATGGCGTATCACGATATAATAACCATAGCCACGACGTTCGAAGTTGGTGATACGTACACGTCCGTCAAAAGCTGCATATATAGTATCACGCATATGGATGCCAATGTCTATGCCCTTGTGCATACGACGGAAGCGGCGACGGTAGCCGTAAGGCGAGGTGATGGGGCCGCTATGAGGCATACAATAGTTGGAGACATCAATGACGGCCGTCTGAGGCACGCGCACATTGGCATAGCAGTTGACGCGATTCGAGTTCCAGCCTTCTTCGTAGATATCACCCTCGGGCTCGTCCTCGGTGCTGAAATTGAGGTAGTCGATGGTGGGCTCTATCGAAATGGAATGTGAAGCCGAGGCCTGATTGGCCAGCAGGTCGGAAGTCTGCTTGGTATGCTGACCCGGCAGCCGGTATGTCTGCGCCGAAGCCACCGCGGTCGTACCGAGGGCAAGGGCGACAAGCGTCATAATGCGTGCTATGCTGTTCATTGGTCTATATATCCGCCATGGTGTGGAACGTCGGTCAATGACCTGACAAGGAGAAAATTCCGCACACGGATGCAAGTTATGTGGGGTTAGATGATGTGATGGACGGCCGGGCTTCGGACAGCTGCAACAAGTCGCAAGCCTCGGTGTCGAAAGGAAAAGAGGGAACAACCGCCGCTGCGGCTGTCACGGGAGAGGATGGCTCGGCTGTCAATGCCTGCCGTGAGGAACTTGGCGCCCCCTACGTAATAGCTAATCGCCTCAAGCCATCTCGTCGGCGGCATAAATGCTGCCGAGAATGGCGGGTGTGTACTCGAAGATTTCGCCATCGCGGAAGAACCGCTTGATCTCGATGACTGCATTCTCCGGTGTATCACTGGCATGAATGATATTTTCCTGACCGGACATGCCCATATCGCCACGTATGGTGCCTGGAGCGGCAGCGCGACAATTGGTAACACCGGTCATGGCACGCACGCACGACACCACATCCTTGCCTTCGAGACACATCACAATGACAGGCGTAGCCGTCATCGAGCGTACAAGCGTCGGGAAAAACGGGCGGTCGACAAGGTGTGCATAGTGCTCGCGCAGTATCGCCTCGTCCAATTGCATCATCTTGATGCCGGCTATTACAAGTCCTTTACGAAGAAAACGGTCGAGAATTTGGCCGCTGAGTCCGCGCTGTATTGCCGACGGCTTTAGGATGATGAGGGTCTTTTCCATACGTGAATTTTTTGCTGTCTGTTGTTGCAGATGTGGTTTTTTAGGTGGTCAGTTGTTAGAGGGTGTTAACGATTTTCATCGTGACATCCCAAAGGTAAGCATTTTTCGCGAAACAGCGGCATTTTGTCCGAATTATTTTCCGAGACAGCCCCTTTTGACGCCGGAATATCGCTTATAGCATTTTACTAATCAAATCGTTACGCGAAAACATGTTTTACAACATATTTTCGCTCTATGCCACTTTCAGCATCGGATTCTATATCAAAATCTATGTTCGCGAATGTAAATTTTTGTAATCTTATACAGTACTCCAAACGATTGCTCTCCTAAGTCTCGTTAGCGTAGCGCCGGACCTCGTCAAAATAGCGTATTGCCGCGCCGACTCGATGTATTGCGTCTCTACCGAATTACACTATATATTATATAACGTCTTTTTTCGACGGTTTTGCGGCATTTAGGATTAATTATTACCTTTGTAGCACTGAAGTCCGGCGGCGCAAGCACTACCGACATCTACGTTGAGGCTGTAATGCCACGCGCTACAGGTCAAGCCGCAAAGCCTAAACAGCAACTCAAGCCGCAAGACACGCGATGCAGACCCAAGCCGACGAACAAGCGTCTGCAGACCACGCGACGCAGGCGAATATACGAGACAAAACTATATCTATCATATTATCCCCGAAATAAAAACCGAGAATATGGAACAAGACAAAGAGATTTTTGAGATTATCGCCGCTGAAGACCTCCGCCAGCGCAAGGGTATCGAGCTGATAGCCAGCGAGAACTTCGTAAGCGAGCAGGTGTTGCGCGCCATGGGGTCGTGCCTCACCAACAAGTACGCCGAGGGCTATCCAGGCCACCGCTACTACGGTGGTTGTCAGGAGGTAGACCGCTCGGAAACCTTGGCTATAGAGCGTGTCAAACGACTCTTCGGCGCCGAGTACGCCAACGTGCAGCCGCACAGCGGCGCCCAAGCCAATATGGCCGTATTTATGGCCGTGCTCAATCCCGGCGACAAATTCCTGGGCCTCAATCTATCGCACGGCGGCCACCTGTCGCACGGCAGCCCCGTCAATTTCTCCGGACTGATGTTCCATGCGCTCGAGTACAATGTCAGCGCCGAGACAGGACTCATAGACTACGAACAAATGGAAGAAGTGGCACGTCGCGAGCGTCCGCGTCTGATTATCGGCGGCGCCAGTGCCTACAGCCGCGAATGGGACTATGCCCGTATGCGTCGACTCGCCGATGAAATCGGCGCAATATTTATGGTCGATATGGCCCACCCCGCCGGATTGATAGCCGCCGGACTGCTGGACAATCCCGTAAAATACGCGCACATCGTCACCTCCACCACACACAAGACACTGCGCGGACCGCGCGGAGGCATCATACTCATGGGCAAGGACTTCGAGAACCCCTGGGGCAAAAAGACCCCCAAGGGCGTCACCAAGATGATGAGCCAGCTGCTGGATTCCGCCGTATTCCCCGGCGTGCAGGGCGGCCCGCTGGAGCACGTCATCGCCGCCAAGGCCGTAGCC
>CAKTOT010000143.1 GCA_934590135.1 uncultured Muribaculaceae bacterium | reverse complement strand
CTCGTTTTTCGAACCATCCGCGCATATTTGCTGTCTGCAGATTGACCATCTTATTGATGGTCGAGTCGTTTTCTTCGGGGTAGAATATGGCTTCGACGGAATTGGAGACATCAAGTCGTGATAATTCGCCGCCTTTGAACCATGCTTCCATAACTTTGCCTGTCAGCTGGTTGTAGTATTCGTCTTCGATGTGCTGGGCGGTGAAAGCAAAGTCGGGCAGCAGGGCGCGGTCTATGGTGCTGTCGTTTAGGTATAGGATGATGCGGTTGCCGAAGATTTGTCGGTCATCGCTCCACACGACGGGGTGGTGGTGCATGTGCAGGGTGCTGTCGCGTTGTACAAATATCATCGAATCGCACAGTCCTTGCATGTCCGAGCGGTAGAAGCGTACGCGAGGCCACGCTGTGAAGATGTGGGTCGAGTCTACAGTGACGATCTCGCGCTTGATGATTTCGGGCTTTACCGTGTCCGGCGAACCTGTCGGGGGAGTGATGGTGTCGCTGACGGTGTTGCGTATGGTGTCGATATTGAGTATGCTTTTGATATATCGTCCGTGCATATACAGTGTATCGCCGCGCGAGTATTCCATAGCCAGAGCGTGTCCGGTGACAAAAGCACTATCGACAAGACGGTTGTAGTATCCGTAAGCGCCGCGCAGTGTCGTCTGACGTGCCGAGTCGGTGATGTCAACGTTGCCGAAGGCTTCGCCATAACCGCGGTCGCGGTCGTAGAGTATCGTGTCGCCGGTGAGTGTGGATGTGCTGTCGGTGTGTACGGTCGAGTGTTTGAATAGTTGAGCCTGATTGTTGCGCGTGTCGTAGACGCCTTCGGAGGTGTGTATGATGCCTCTTCCGCTGATAATCTCGGTGGGGGAGTAAAATTCGGCGATGCGTGTACGTGTGTCATAATACATCGTATCCGAGTATATATCAAGGGTGTCGCGGCCGTCGATGCGATGCAGGTGTACATCGGTGTAGAAGTTGGCTTCTTTTGTGGCGGGTAGGTATTCGCCTTCGATGGATACCAGACGGTTTTGCGGATCGGTGAGGGTGCCGCCGTTGGTATAGTATCCTCGCTCGTCCACCATGTCGTAGGTGAATTCGGGCGTATTGAGTCGTACATTGCGGTTGATCATGCGCACATCCTTGCCTTCGTCGGCATAGAGGTATGCGATTTCGCGTAGTCCGTCGTAGTTAAGCTCATCGGCATATATGAATAGGGTGTCGCCCTGTTCCATACGTACGTTGCCGAAGGCGTCCATACTTTCGGAAGTGGGGTAGTAGTGGGCGCTGTCGCAGTACATCTGCATAGCACCTTTGGAGAAATGCACCGTGCCCGAGAGAACCATAAACGAGTCGCGGTCTTGCTTGTGCAACACGTCGGCATGCTCGAGGAATATACGCCCGGCGGCAGCTCGGTTGGCCTTGGGTATGGTCGGACGTATGGGGCCTTTGTGTCGCGGTACCAGTTCGGCCGGCGTGGGACCTTTGGTCGTCTTGGTCTTGGCGGCGTATAGCAAGGCGTCCCATGCCGGAGGCAGCAGGGCTGCCACGGCAAGGCATAGGGTGATGGTTCGACGTTGCAGCGGGGTCACTGTTCGATAGTGTGGGTTGTGCTGTATGTAGTCTCTGTACGGTGATGCTCGGATCGGACGATGCCGTTATTCGGCTTTATCATCTTTGCCTTTTTCGGCCTCTCCGGCTTCCTCGGCTTCTTCGACTTGGCTCTTGCGCGCTTTTATCCAACCTTTGTGCTGGAAGTCGCATCCACGCCATCCGTCTTCGATGCGGACGTATGTTTCGTTGATTTTGCGCTCGAGCCATTGGTCAAGTATCTGTTGCTTCTTGGCGGCCTCGTACATGTCCTTGATTTGCTGGTAGTCATCGCTGAGGTTGGCCGCGTGGGCGTCTATGCGGTTGGTCAGGCGGACGATGGCCACGATGTCGCGGTCGCGTTTGGTCTGCTTCATGATGAAGGGCTTGGATACTTCGCCGGGTTTGAGATTGGCTACTTCGCGAGCTACTTCTTGGGGCAGTTCGGACATCTGGAATCGTGTGGTGCCGGTGTTTGGGTTGACCATAACGCCGTTACTGTAGCGGGTGTCTTTGTCTTGCGAGACGAGCCTTGCAGCGTCTTCAAAGGACACGCGATGTTTGTCCACGATGTCGCTGCGCAGGCTGTCAAGGCGCGTGATGGCGTCTTGAAGGTCTTTGTCGGAGACTTTGGGTCGCAACAGTATGTGGCGAGTATTGATGCGGTCGCCGCGCTTTTCGATGAGTTGGATAATGTGAAATCCGAATTCGGTTTCGACTATCTTGGATACTTTCTTGGGATCGTTGAGGTTGAAGGCTACGGCTGCGTATTCGGGCACCAATTGGCCTCGGCCCAGAAATCCGAGTTCGCCACCGCGCACTCCTTCGGGAGCTTCGCTGTAAAGTATGGCGAGCGTCGAGAAGTCGGCTTCGCCGCGGTTGACACGATCGGCCATGTCGCGCAGGCGAGCCTTGACGTCATCTATTTCCTGACGCGGAATTACGGGATTGATGGTGATAATCTGCACCTCGACTTGTCCGGGAATGTAGGGTATCGAATCCTTGGGCAGGTTGTCGAAATATTTGCGTACCTCGCTGGGCGTGGCTTTGACGTCTTTGGTGAGGTTTTGTTGCACCATGTGCACGCGCTGGCGGTCGCGGATGCTGTTGGCGTAGTATTCGCGTATCTCGGGAATGGATTTGCGGAAATATTGCTCGACTTTTTCGCGCGAACCGAGGTTGTTGATCAGGAAGTTGATTTGCTGATCCACCTGCAATTGAACTTGCGAGTCTTGTACAACAACCGTATCAATGTCTGCCTGATGCAGGTAGAGGCGCTGGATGGCCATCATCTCGGGAATGACGCAGTATGGGTCGCCGTTGATGGCTTCGCGGTCTTGCTGCATATCGCGATAGGTCTGCTCGATCTCGGACTTGTATATCGGGTCGTCGCCGATGGTCCAGGCCACTTCTTCGGCTATATTGTTCTGGGCTACGGTAATGGCGGCTATGGCTGCCACAGCTGCACTTGCGAGTAAGTATTTGGCTTTCAAATCTATTTGTACGTTAGAATATGTGATGTTGTATGGCCGCGCTTATCGGTGGGCGCGACTTATCACGCAAAGTTAGCGCATTTGGCTCAAACGACAAAGCAAAATACGTTAAACCCCGTCAAAAAAGCTTGTTGCCCGCCGCTGTTTGTATGCTCAACGTTGTTGTAAGGCTTTATCGAAGGTGGACGGAATGGTACGTCAGTCCTTTACCCAGGCAGTCAGCTTGGTAGGGAGGCAGGATCAGTACACCACGCGCAGCGTGCCAAATAATTGCACGGGCACACCGGACGGATAGTACATCGTGCACTGGAGTATAGTTTCGTCGTCGTCCACGACCGTGCGCACGCTTCCCAAGCGGTCGCGCACGTACCACAGGTGCGTGAACGTCCGCCCGGCGTCCGCATCTGCGTCTTTGACGACCGTGGCGATGCCCTCGGGGGTATTGAGACGCCAGACGCTGCCGTTGATTTCCCAGTCGCCGCGGT
>CAKTOT010000142.1 GCA_934590135.1 uncultured Muribaculaceae bacterium | reverse complement strand
AGTCTGAGACCTATACTCGGAAGCCCGGTTACTCGACTTGGTCGACCGCCATTGGGCGCACTACTCGCAAGGCCGTAGGCCTGGCCATTGCTCAAGCTCGCAACGCCGCAGGGCTTTCGATTCGCGACCTCGCCGACCGCTGCGGTCTTGATGCCGGTCACCTTTGCCGTATCGAAAACGGACGTATGAACGTGACCATCGACACGGTCGCCAAAATCTGCGAGGCGCTCGGTCTGCGTCTTGAAGCGGTGTCGGGTTCTGAAACGAAATAAAATAACGAAACAGCGACACTTATGATAGATTATATCAAAATTGCAAAAGAGTATGCGGCGGAGCATAAATGCGACATCGTGCAGCCTTCAGTCGAGCGTAACGGGTATAAGTACTTTCACCTTGACTTTACCGGTCGCCCCCGTTATACCGGTCTTCCGAATATCATAAAAATAAGCCCGTCTGGGAAGGCACAACGAGTACTTGATTTTGATGATATTTTTTTTGCGTATAATAATCGGACTATATCTGGCGAGCAATCTGTCTGAAAATATCGAGGCGCAAAAGGAGCTTATCAACTTTTAGCACCTCGAAATATTCAACATCACGGATGGCGTATTCTTCGAGTTTGAGGAATGCGCCATTTTGTGCATCGTAAAACATAATGCGTCCATCTGAAAAGCGTTCCGCCGTTATTACGTGTCCTTTGTTTCCCGGCATATTTATGCCTATATGATAGCGACCTGTTGCTTTAGTTGTCGTTTCAACTTTGCCAAACATATCGTCAAAAGATTTTCCACGGAGTACTGTCGGCTTTGGCGTCTTACCTGTTTTGGGATGTTGCCAAATACTTTCAAAGTGTTCGCCGAGTTCATAAGATACACTGCCCTTTCTATCGTCATAGCCGAGTGCCGTAACATTTAGCCCTCGCAATCTTGCTTCGTGAACGGCGACTGCCGCTTGACAATTAGTGGCGAATTCATCGCTCTTTCCCCAAGAGATATTGGCCTGTCCCTCGTTGGCTTCGAGGAATGTCATAGGCTTCGGAGGCGTCTTTATGCCGAAGTCTTTTGCAATTTTCTCTGTGTTCTGCATGATTTCTTCCGTCAGCGTTGCGGCCGGCATATTCTCGTAAACCTTGAATGCTGCTCGTGTCGCTGTCCGTCCGAGCTTTGTGCCTGTAACTGCACCCACGCCATTATAACGAGACATCCTTATGCCGGTATACTTGGCATTGTCGCGAATGAAGTACGGCACGGATGAGGCGTGTTTGATGCGGTCGCGATTATTCTCCACCCAGCCCTTGAATGCTTCGGGCGTATCGGTGACGGCGTTGGCGCTGTCCGCAGATGGCTGTCTGCCGTCAAGGATGCGCTTGGTGTCGCGTGCCATCTCCTCCTCGGTTTTGAGGATAGTGACGGCGCGGCAGCGGCAATGCGGATGCCAGCCCGTGAATTTGAAGTCCTTGGGGTATCGTCCTGCGAGCGTGTCGCAAATGTCCGTGAGCGTGCGCACGGCGTTGGCCTTGGGCGTTCCGTCTGCTCGCATTTGCCCCGGCAAGTCCGAGGTCTTTTCGCCCGGTTGGAGGCGGATGGTGTGGTTGTTGCTCAGCACGATTTCGATGCCGACAACAAAGTCCATTTTTTGCCAGCGCAGGTGGTCGGCGGTACGATACGCGATATTGGTTTCGGTGGCGGCGAGGCGCCGTGCGTTCATATAGCTGCTGCGGTACACTCCACGTCCCGGGTGGTATACTGCTGCGTTCTTCGATAGTTGGAGCTGCCCCGCGCTCGTCGCGCACACGGCGGAATAGCTTATCGGGATGCTGCAAATATTGCCGCAGGTCGCGCGTCATGGCTGCGGCGCTCTTGCCCGAGCGGATGCCGAGGTCAATTGTAGATTCTTAAACGAAGTGCAAAAACACCAGCCTCTCACTACGGGGTGCGGCCGAGGTCAAGTCCCATTTCGATTTCGTCTTCTCGAAAATAATCATTAACTTCGCAGTAAGCTAAAGCAGCTATCGGCATCCGTTTTGATTATCCCGAGTGTGTCTGTTTTGCAACCTATTTTATGGCTCAAAAGAAAAATCCAAAGGCGTCATCCAAAGTACATTGCGACAAGGTCCCGGCGCTGACAGCAGGAGAGACTGTCACGACAGATGTCTCTGCCATAGACTTGACCAATCCGCAGTTCCAAGACGTTTGGAACTTGTTGCGCTATACTCGAAACTCAGTGTTCCTTACAGGAAAGGCCGGTACTGGCAAATCGACATTTCTGAGGTATATTATCGC
Organism: uncultured Muribaculaceae bacterium; assembly: GCA_934590135.1. GTDB lineage: Bacteria > Bacteroidota > Bacteroidia > Bacteroidales > Muribaculaceae > CAG-873. Next base: position 1,314 of record CAKTOT010000142.1, on the reverse strand, counting down.
TAATATCAAAAAGAAATCGGTTGTACTTGCACCTACGGGCATAGCGGCTGTTAATGTCGGCGGGCAGACTATGCATTCATTCTTCAAACTCCCGTTTAAGCCTCTTTTGCCTGATGACCCTGATTTTGCGACCAAGGTCCTACGCAAGAGGATGAAATATTCGTCCACATTTGTCAAGTTGTTGCGTAATCTCGAACTAATAGTGATAGACGAGGTGTCGATGGTGCGCGCAGATATTATTGACTTTATGGACAAAGTGTTGCGTGTCTATACGGGCAATATGCGGCTACCTTTCGGTGGTAAGCAGATGCTTTTTGTCGGCGATGTGTTCCAGCTCGAACCTGTGGTTAAGGGAGAAGCAAAAGATATGTTGGCTCGATATTACGACACTCCGTTCTTTTTCAATGCTATGGTCTTCAAGGAGATGTCGTTGGTGTCCATAGAACTCCGCAAAGTCTATCGGCAAACCGATTCTCATTTTGTGAGTATGCTGGATCGTATACGCGCCGGAAGTCCGTCGAAGAGAGATATAGACGAACTGAATTCGCATCTATGCAATGAAATATCAGAAGATTCAGAGTATACGATGACTATAGCTACTCGCCGCGAAATGGTGGACAATATTAACGAAAGTCATCTTAACGAGCTAAAGACCAAAGAAGAAACGTATAAAGGTTCTATCGAAGGCGAATATCCGTTAGATTCGCTACCTACGGATATGGAATTGCGGTTAAAGGTTGGTGCGCAGGTCGTTTTTATAAAGAATGATTCCGATCATCGGTGGGTCAATGGTACTATAGCCGTAGTGCGCGAGTGTCGGGATGGCAGTATAATTGTCAGTACCGAGACCGAGCCTTTTATACAGGTAATGCGCGAGCGATGGTCTAACATCCGTTACGTTTATAATGAAGAAAAGCATACGATAGATGAGGTCGAACTTGGAGCGTTCACTCAATTTCCATTGAAATTGGCATGGGCGCTTACGATACACAAAAGTCAGGGATTGACTTTTGATAATGTCATAATTGATATTGGTCGTGGCGCATTTGCCGGAGGCCAGACATACGTTGCACTCAGTCGATGTCGAACACTTGACGGCATCAGTCTGAGAAGCACCATAAACGAGCGAGATGTGTATGTCGATGAAAATATCCGCCGTTTTGCCTCAAGGTTCAACGATTCGTCAATTATAGACAAAGCCTTGGAACAGTCCCGTGCCGACAGCCTCTACGAAGAGGCGGCACGTGCATGGAAAGAACATAAAACGGTCGAGGCTGTCAATGCTTTTTGTGCCGCATCGGCCCTGCGCAACGA
>CAKTOT010000141.1 GCA_934590135.1 uncultured Muribaculaceae bacterium | reverse complement strand
GCTTAGAGATGACCTCCTAGACACCTTCGGCGATCCGGTTTTATTCGGCAAACAAATAGGTGGCGACATTCTCAATCAGAAGAAAACGTGGCTTTTGATTTCAGCCTTGGAACAAGGCAATCGAGATGAAGTATATTCAGCCCTAGATGCAAAAACTGACGATCGAAAAATAATAGAGTCAGTCAAGTCCATTTACAGAGACCTGGGATTGGATATCAAGTGTCAGGAACTTGTCGATTCATATGCACAACGCGCCATAAAGGCCTTGGATCGTATGGCTCTTGACAAAATCCATCATGACTACTTCAGGTCTCTTGCCACAGATCTTAGCCAACGCCAGGCATGAGCAAGAAAGTAACAGCGCCACCGGCTCCGTTACCTACCGGTATACATATTACAGATACACATACGCACTTGTATCTTGATGATTTCATTGAAGATGCAGGCGCCGATAGTCGCTACGAGGTAACTCAACGGGCTATAGACACCGGGATATCGCACATGATTTTCCCGAATGTCAATATCTCCACTATTGAGCCAATGAAGAACTTGGCTGCTCTATTTCCGGATAATATACGTATGGCTATGGGGTTGCATCCTACCGAAATAGTCCCGGAATCGTTGGAATATGATTTGGCACGAGTAGCTTCGGAACTTGATAATGGAGGCTATGTAGCTGTCGGTGAAATAGGTATAGATTTATATTGGGATAAAACTTTTGAGCGCCAACAGATGCAAATCTTAGATATTCAACTGAATTGGGCCGAACGCTACGGGTTACCGGTTATACTTCATTGCCGTAACGGACTGGAGCAAATACTCGAAGTATTACAAAGCCATAAAAGGCTATCTTTGGTATTTCATAGTTTTGCCGGAACGCCGCATGATGTTGAGCAAATATTGTGTGACTATAACGCAGTATTCGGCATCAACGGCATCGTAACTTTTAAGCATAACAACATCGTTGACATCTTGCAGGCAATTTGGCCGGACAATATCGTTCTCGAAACGGATTCGCCTTATCTTGCACCCGTACCCTATCGCGGTCGACGTAACGAAAGCGCATATATTGTCGCAACAGCTGCAAGTGTGGCGGCAGCCTTAGGGTCGGATATTAAGAATGTTGCCGAAATCACATCGTACAATTCGACGCGTATCTTCGGCTTTTAGTCTCGTATATTGCGTCATTACCGCACGTCCATGCCCGACTTAAGGCGCTGACGCACCGCCTCATACATCATTATGCCCGCTGCTACGGACACATTCAGCGATTGTATTTGGCCAAACATTGGTATAGAGACTTTGGTGTCACATTCGTGCATAACTTCGGCGGAAATGCCGACATCCTCTGCTCCCATAACGAATACTGTTGGAGCCGTATAGTCTATCTCTGTGTAGTTTATGTCAACCTTCTCAGACACGGCAACCGCACGATATCCGTTATCTCGCAAAAATTTTATGGCAGCGGCCAAGTTACGTTCGCGACACACCGGCATTCGAAGCAGCGCACCTGCGGATGTCTTGACAGCATCTGCCCCGACAGATACACTGCCGCGCTCGGGTATGATGATTGCATCGGCACCACAGCATTCGGCTGTACGCGCAATTGCGCCGAAATTACGTACATCCGTGACTCCGTCCAAAGCTATCATAAGTGGCAGACGCCCCTGCTCGTATAGATCGGGAACGATTACCCCCACGCGGCTATATTCTATTGCTGAAAGTATGGCTATAGCCCCTTGATGGTTTTTGCGCGTAATGCGATTGATCCGTTCTACAGGGACACGCATGGTGAGGATGCGGTATTGACGAAGTACGGCGAGTAGCGCGCCGGCCAATTCGCCCTGCAGATCTTTCTTTATGAAGACCTTATCTATCTGTTTACCGGCCTCGACAGCCTCAATTATGGCACGAAGTCCGTATATGTAATTTTCCTGTTCCATATTATATTGCGGCTGATAGTCAAGCCGTCCTGTTGTTTTCTATAAGGCTGATTGCATTGTTGTGTGCAGCACTGTCTTCGGCATTTGAACCAAGCATCTTGGCAATTTCGTCTATGCGCTCTTCTTCTGTCAGTTGTTTTACGTATGTACTTGTCGAAGTCTCGTCATCCTCCTTGTATACACGGAAATGTCGTCCGGGTTGTGATGCCACTTGCGGCAAATGCGTGATGACTATAGTCTGCGTACGCCTCGAAATCTGTTCCATCATTCTTCCCATACGTGTCGCGATATCGCCCGATACGCCGGTATCTACTTCGTCAAAAATCAAAGTAGGCATATTGACATATTCACTCACTATGGCTTTTATTGCCAATACAAGTCGCGATATTTCGCCTCCTGACGCTGTTTTGCCCACCGACATCAGAGGCTGGTTTTTATTAAAGGCAAAACGGAAGTCTATCTGATCCATACCCAAAGGCGTCAGCTTGCTTTTGGTTATCGAAATGTCACATCTAAGATTCGGCAGGCCTAATGGTCCGGCTTTTTCAACCAGTGTTTCGCCGAATCTTGAGGCCGCCTCGGTTCGCATCTCAGTCAATTGGCGTGCAATGATTACGGCTTGTTTCTTGGCTTGTTTTGCATTGCTTTCAAGTCGGGCAAGTGTGCCATCGCTGTCGTGTATGATGTCTATGCGTTCCTGCAATTGTTTCGCTCGCTTTAACAGCATATCCGATGTTTCGACATTATGACGTGTCTCCAACGAATATATCTTTGACAGCCTATCTTCAATTTCTTCCAATGACATTGTATCCACCGACATGGATGCAAGATGATCGGATACGATATCGGCTATATCGTTTACTTCGGCTCGGACACCCATAAGTCTTGACGCAAGGTCGGATGCGTCATCATAGTTCTCTTGTAGATGCTCTAAATGCTCTATGGCAGTTGTCAAGCTTGCAATAATGCCTCCATCGTCGGTGTTTAGGCTGTCGGCAGCACCCTCTAGATGTTCTCTTATAGTTGTCGCATTGGCGACACGATCGCGTTCATGCTCCAAGTCTTCTTGTTCGTGAGGTACAAGGCCGAGTTCGTTTATTTGTTCAAGCTGATAGGCAATATAATCTTCATCGGCTTTATAACGTTCTGCAGTATCTCGTACACGAGCATATTCTTCAAGCGTATGCCGATATGTATTATATGCCTCTTGATATTGCCTTAATACACCGGCTGTTTCGGCTACAGAGTCTATTACCGACAATTGATATTGGCTGTCCGACAATGACAAATTTTGATGCTGGGTATGTATGTCCAACAACATTGATGCCAACGTCTGCATGCGGTCAAGAGTTGTCGGAGTGTCATTTATAAATGCACGCGAATTGCCCTTTGCCGAAATCTCTCGACGCATAATGCAAACGCCGGGAGTATAATCTTCGATGTTTTTATCTAGCCAAGACGATACTTCACCAAGTCCGGAAATATCAAATTCGACCTCAACAATAGCCTTTGTAGCGCCTGTACGTACCGCCTTGCTATCGCTCCGCTGTCCCATAACAAGGCCTAATGCGCCCAAAATTATTGATTTACCTGCTCCGGTTTCGCCTGTAATTATGTTCATCTCAGGACCAAAATCCAAGTCCAAAGACGAAATAAGTGCATAATTGGAT
>CAKTOT010000140.1 GCA_934590135.1 uncultured Muribaculaceae bacterium | reverse complement strand
GTTGAAAGGCTCGACAGTCGTCGGGAAATTATGAGTCTCGGCCTTCAACGAAAGCACTGTCGGAACATCCTTTTCTTCAAAATAGGAGGCGTATTCGCCCGACTCGGGCGCAAACTGGCGCATACGCGGACCGCGCACAAATGCCACATTATCCTTGTATGCAGACACCAACCCGTTGGGATTGGTAAGGCTTGTCTTTTTTATCAATTTGAACAGCGAAAGCGGCTGCTCCTTACCGTCAATGACAAACGTGCCGTTAAAAATCTTATGGCGACAATGCTCCGAATTGACCTGACTGAATCCAAAGACTTCGCTGTCCGTAAGCGGTCTGTTCATACGCTTTGCAAGGGCCTGCAAGTACTCGACTTCATCGGTGCTTAAGGCCAAACCCTCGCTCTCGTTGTACGCTGCGATGTCCTCAATGTAACGGATAGGAGCGCGACTTGTATCCACATCGAATATATGTGCGTCCAAACCATCATAATGGCGTTGCAGCATCTTATCATAAGCCGTATCTTTGTCGGCACGATCAAACTGCTCGATACGACGGATGCAGTCTATGCCCATATTTTGGCATATCTCAACGGCGTTAGTGCTCCATGGGGTTACCATTTCACGGCGCGGTCCGATAAAAGATTGTTTGATGTTGGAAGACACGAGACGACGGGCACCGCCGAAGAGCCAAGACAGCCGATCGACCTCGCTGTCCGTCAACGGACGCGTGGTATCGACTGCATAAACCTTCGTGGCACCTTTCTTGAAATAAACAAGCATAGTGGTGTTGCGTGGGGGATTTAGGATGTCGATTTCGCCTTGCGCAGCTCAAGTCTGTACACGGCCTTAATTGTATGTACAAAGGTACGCTTTTTCGGCGACGTCGACAAACTCTGTAACCGCATTCGACACTTTTTTTACGTATTGACACACGGCTCTTATCTACTCCCGGTCTACATCCAATCTTCATTGTCGCACTCTCAAAAATTATTAGTAACTTTGCATCGAATATGCGCCGTGCCGACAGGCACGTCATCAGAAGACGCATACAACTAATATACATCATTACATACAATACACGACATGAAATTACTCGAAGGTAAGACAGCCCTGATTACCGGTGCCGCACGCGGCATCGGCAAGGCCATAGCGTTGAAATTTGCGCAAGAAGGCGCCAACATCGCATTCACAGACCTCGTCATTGATGAAAACGGCAAAGCCACCGAAGCCGAGATAGCAGCTTTGGGCGTCAAAGCCAAAGGCTATGCCTCCAATGCCGCCGACTTTGCCCAAACAGAAGAAGTCGTAGCCCAAATACACAAAGACTTCGGCAGCATCGATATCCTGGTCAACAATGCCGGCATCACCAAAGACGGCCTGATGCTTCGTATGTCCGAACAGCAATGGGACGCTGTCATCAACGTCAACCTCAAGAGTGCATTCAACTTTATCCATGCCGTATTACCCATCATGATGCGTCAGCGTAGCGGCTCTATCATCAATATGGCATCCGTTGTCGGAGTACACGGCAACGCAGGTCAAGCCAACTACGCATCATCAAAGGCCGGACTTATCGCGTTGGCTAAATCCATCGCCCAAGAAGTCGGCTCGCGCGGCATCCGTGCCAACGCTATCGCCCCGGGATTTATCGAGACTGCCATGACCGCGGCTCTACCCGACGATGTACGCGCCGAATGGACCAAGAAAATACCCCTACGCCGCGGCGGCAAAGTCGAGGATATAGCCAACGTCGCCACCTTCCTTGCCTCGGATATGTCCTCATACGTATCCGGCCAGGTAATACAGGTGGATGGCGGTATGAATATGTAACATCCTCAGCAAACATATACAATAAGGGTGCGGGCACACCCCGCACCCTTATTTACATTTATCCATCGGATATATTCCCACTCTCCTCCCAACAAGCCAATGCTGACATACAACACTCAACTCAAAGACATAATACTGCCGGAGTACGGCCGCAATATCCAATCCATGGTGGAGTATTGCATGGCCCTTGAGGACAAAGCCGAACGCACACGTTGTGCCTATTCTATAGTCAACACAATGGGCATATTATTCCCCGAAATGGTAGCTAACGATCCCGAGAAACACACATTTTGGGATCATTTGGCCGTAATGAGCGACTACAAGCTTGACATCGACTGGCCTTTTGAAGTAATACACGCCGATTCGCTTGACTCTAAGCCCGAGCCCGTACCGATGTTTGACCAAGTGTCCAATTTCGAACGCCAATACGGGCGTGTAATTGAACAAATGGCACTCGTGGCTGCCGATATGGAAGACAGTCCGGACAAAGACGCCTTCATAGAACTATTGGCCAACCAAATGAAAAAAGTAATGACCGAAGCCAACGAAGACGTTGACGACCGACGTATATTCGACGACCTCGCTGTGCTCAGTAAGGGCAAAATCCGCCTCACTCCTGAGACAATGGTTTTGCGCACATACAAGGTCACTTCCAACACCGGCAAGAAAAAGAAAAAGAAATAACCGCTGCAAGAGTTTCGATATATGCCACATACACCGGTCACATTGGAACAGTTGAAGCCTATCGGCAACATTGTCAAGACCTTCGGATACGAAGGCGATTACATCGTATACTCAGACTATGATGAAGCAATCGAAGAATTAGACTTTGCATTTGTCGAAATAGACGGACTTCCGGTTCCATTCAAGCTATCAGACACCACTTTCCATAAGGGTGAAATGTGGCGAGTTCGGCTCTTACCGGTCATTGAGGACCAAGATTTGACGGGACATACACTATACGCCGCAAAGCAAGACCTCATCGAAGCATTTCGCAGTGATGATACAAACTCGGACAGCAAAGAGTTCTTTTTAGAAGATCTTATAGGCTTCAATGTCATTGACACCGAATCAGATAAAACCATAGGCCAAGTCACCGAAATAGAAGACTCCACGGCAAACAAATTATTCATTGTCAGTCTTGCCGAGGACAATGACAGAGAAATATATATCCCTATCGCCGACGAATTTATCAAATATATTGATCAGGGCGAGATAGGAGTAATACTGCCTAAAGGACTCTTGGACCTATAACGCATTTTCAAAAAAAGAAAGCGACTCCAAGCATTTTTTACAGACACTAAATAGACAAGACTATGTTTGACGAAGATGATGCCATAGCATTTATACGTGCACAAGTCGGCGATGAAATTTCTTCGCTGTATGATGATGACGAACTACTCAATGTCATTGACATAATCTGGGACTTCTACGAAAGCAACGGTATGCTCGAGATAGATTTCTCAGAAGACGATGAAGAAGATGCCGAAGTAGACCTCGATCGACTGATGAGCACTGTACGCCGTACATTGACCAAAGACAAGCACGCCAAGATTGCTCCCGAGCACGTTGAACCTATCGTCAATGCCGAATTGGCCTACGAAGACTCCTTAGAGGAAGAATAAGCCATACACCAACGGCCAACGCATCTAAATATGCTTCGTTTCACTATCTCAAAAAAATGGGCCATTGTCGTCGCATTCCTTATGACGGCTGCATCCGGCTTTGCTTCGACTGACATTCCGGAGGCCGATGCGCCCAAGACTTTGGCCGAAAATATAGCCACACCGGAAGTTCCAAAGAAGTATTCGCCCGCAATACAGCGGCACAT
>CAKTOT010000139.1 GCA_934590135.1 uncultured Muribaculaceae bacterium | reverse complement strand
GTGTTCTATGGCTGTGTCAAAGAGCTCGGCTCCGAAGGTCGCGTCTTCTTCGTCCTTGTATTTTTCCAGAAGGGATATAGGCTCGTCCGGATGCGACTGCGAGTATCGGATTGTCTTGAGTACGAAGGTGCCCATGATATTTAGGTCATCGTTCCAAAATACCGATTCGTTTTCTATGGCCTCATCGAGGGCATCGCTACGGAACACCACATTTCGCATCAGGTTGCGCCATACTTCGCAGTCGAGCTCGAAGTTGGTGTTTTCGGCTTCCATATAGTCAATATAGTGTTGCGAAGCGGTAATTTCTTTGAGCAGGTCTTGGAGGAGTGTGTAGTCGGAGGTCCAGCCTGTGGCATTCTTCTCGTAGTATGACGCAAAGACGGGCGATTCAAGTAACTTTGCGATAAAGGTATTGTCCACGAATCGCATATTCGGATTGAGCTCGTCTTGTGTGGCCAGGAATTTGGACTTGGCGTTCTCAATGTTCTCGGCCTGAGCTTTTGTGATATTAGCCATCAGACAGAAAATATCGCAGTATAGATTGTATGCCTTGTCCAGCGACAGTGCCAGGTCCTTCTTAGCCGAGGTGTAACCCATAGTTGAGTCGCAGTACGACGTCAAGGTTTTTTCGAAGAGAGTAAAGCCCTGTTCGTAGCCCTTATTGGTGAAGCCTTCGAGCGAGCGCATAATAGTTATGAAGGCGCGATCGCGCTTGACTATGGTGGCAAAAACGGTGACCCACATTGACACTTCGAGTGAAATTTCGGGTGAGCGTTTTTTGCTGTAATCTTTATATACAGACGATTGGGCGATATTATCGGCCAATCGTTGCATCTCCGGGGCTATGGCCGGAAGATCGTTGTCGTCCTTGAAGAGAAATCCCTTGATAGTGTCGTCAGCTGCCAGTGTGGCTCCTGCGCGACTGCGAAGCATCTTCTTGTCCACGGCTATAGCCACGGGCATCTTGGGCGTCTTCTTGGCGTTGGTGAACTGTACCAGCATCAACAGCAAGTCTTTATAGACTTTGTATGCAAACACAGCGTCTTGTGACGTAGATTCCGGTTGTTGAAGTATCTTGAAATCGGTACGTGTCAGAAGGTATGAGTACAGCATCTGTACTACCTTGGTTCGTATAAGTATACGGTTAATCATGTTTGAATATGTGCGTCTATAAATGAGCGCCGTTTGGGCTTGCTTGCCGTTCGGCTATGCAAAGTTAATACTTTTTTCCAAGATGTCTGTCATCCAACCGGATTTTCGGAGTACTTTTACTTCGCTAAGTGGTAAGTCGATGATTGTGGCTAAAATAAATCGTGGAATTATCTTCGGTTGATATACCGGACAAATCAGTGGTCGAGATGATTCCAACCTTGTGCTTTAATGGGAATCTCGCTCTCACCGTCGCGAGTGATCATTGCGCATCCCAGAGCCGGATCTGTTATGTGCCCGATGATACGTATTCCGGACATGTCTTTGATTTTATCGTGATCTGTCAGTGGGACTGTAAATAACAATTCGTAGTCTTCGCCGCCATTCATAGCGGCTGTCACGAGATTCATATTCAGCTCTTGGGCCATTACGGCGGTCTGATAGTCAATGGGTATGCGTTCTTCGTAGATACGACATCCGGTCTTTGACATCCGGCAAATGTGTAACAACTCGGATGACAGACCGTCAGAGATGTCTATCATTGAGGTCGGAATGATGCTTGCTCGGTCTAATTGGGCTACGATATCGCGTCGTGCTTCAGGCTTGAGTTGCCTTTCGACGAGGTATTCCTTGCCGGTGAATTGAGGCTCGAAGTCTTTGATGCCTACAGAGGCGGCCTTCTCGCGCTCAAGCACTTGGAGTCCCATATATGCAGCGCCGAGATCTCCGCTGACACATATTAGGTCGTTGGGTTGTGCGCCGTCGCGCCCTACGACTTTCGAGGCCGGAGCATCGCCGATGACGGTGACGGAGACTACTAAGCCCTGACGTGAGGATGTAGTGTCGCCGCCCACGAGGTCCACGCCGTAGACTTCGCAAGCCAGACGCAAGCCTTCGTAAAGCTGCTGTATGTGTTCGACTGTGAAGCGACGCGATATACCCAGAGATACCACAATTTGTCGTGGCGTGCCGTTCATAGCGTATATGTCGCTGAAGTTGACGACGGCAGATTTATATCCGAGGTGCTTAAGCGGCACGTATGTCAAGTCAAAGTGTATGCCTTCCATAAGTATATCCGTGGATACGAGCACGCGTGTGTCCGGGTATGATAATTCGGCGGCGTCATCACCTATGCCGCGTATTGTGGAGGCGTTTTTATGGACGATGCCTTCGGTGATTTTGTCTATAAGACCGAACTCGCCCAAAGTTGCTATTTCTGTCTGCTTTTCTTCCATGATGTCGGTTGATTATGGATGTTGTGTGGCTTTAGCGCTTTTGACATGAAAAGAATGGCGCCTGATTTCGCAAGTGTTTTTGTGTTTTATAATGTTGTGGTGACACGTCTGCCGCAAGGGCCTGGGCGTGTCACCACAATATTTGGTCGGTTAGGAGTCGGGTGTTAGTTGGCGGATACGAGTTCCTTGATGATGGCGAGCATCTTGGGCTGAGCGTTTTCGGCTGCCATCTGTACTTCTTCGTGGGTGGGCACCTGACGAACGTCTTTGCCTCCGAGGTCGGTGATGACTGATATGCCGTAGACGCGCATTCCGGCGTGACGTGCCACGATGACTTCGGGGACGGTGGACATACCTACAGCATCGCCGCCGATCACACGGAAGTACTCGTATTCGGCCGGAGTTTCGAATGTGGGGCCGGTGGTGCCTACGTATACGCCATGCATCAGACGGATGCCGAGGCGCTTGGCTATTTCATCGGCCTTGCGGATGAGCTCGTGGTCGTATGCTTCTGTCATTGCAGGGAAGCGCGGGCCCAGTTCCTCGTAGTTCTTGCCGCGTAGCGGGTTCTCGGGGAAGAGGTTGATTTGGTCGGTAATGGTCATGATATCGCCTACGCGGAAGTCCTTGTTCATACCTCCTGCTGCGTTGGATACATAAAGGGTATCAACGCCGAGGGCGCGGAAGACACGCACGGGGAAGGTGACTGTCTTCATGTCATAACCCTCATAGTAGTGGAAGCGGCCCTGCATTGCAATTACGCGTTTGCCGTTGAGGTCGCCGAATATGAGATTGCCGCTGTGTCCTTGTACGGTGGATACCGGCATATTGGGTATCTGGCTGTAGGGAATTACTACTTTGTTGTCAATATGGTCTACGAGTGCGCCGAGGCCGCTGCCGAGAATGATAGCAGTCTTTGGCATGTCGCTTACACGTTCGCTGAGGAAGCGTGCTGTTTCTTTGATTTTTTCGAGCATTGTGAATAATAGTTTTTTATGTGTTTTGATGTGTGTTATCTGAATAAATGTATGTCGTATATTATGTGGAAGTGTGCACTATTTGACTCTCAAGCGGTCAACTATATCGCTGAGGCTTGAGTATTCCTTTGAGTTTCATCAGACGAAGTATCTCGTCTCGTATTGTATCGCCGCGCAGTGTCTCTCCCGGTTCTGTGTGCAAAAAATCGACGTGTACCGGTACGTACATCAATGCATTTTTCAGCGCTTTCGGGAAATACGGATTGTTCAGCAACCTAACTGCGTCTTTCTCGGTGGTGACGATGACTTTGCGTGCACCTTGCAGGCTGTTGTATCTTTCGGTGATGAGCTCGAGATCGTGTCGTGTGTAGTTGTGGTGGTCATCGA
>CAKTOT010000138.1 GCA_934590135.1 uncultured Muribaculaceae bacterium | reverse complement strand
CCGAAGGCTTCGACAACTCGCGTGTCAACGACAACAATATGTTCACTCAAATCCTCTTTCCGCACGACCCGGTGGACAAGCACTACTATCTGCGCGTCTACTTCCCCACCAAGAAAGACTATGTGTACTCATCCATAGCCTTTATGGTGCCGACATTTGCGTTGACATTGATACTATTGCTGATATTTGTCTTCACAATCATCACCGCCTTCAGGCAGAAGAAACTCTCGGAGATGAAGAACGACTTTATCAACAATATGACCCACGAATTCAAGACACCCGTGTCGTCCATATCGCTGGCGGCACAGATGCTCAACGACCAAAGCGTACGCAAGTCGCCCTCCATGCTCCAGCAAATTTCGACGGTAATCTCGGACGAGACCAAGCGGCTACGCTTCCAAATCGAGAAAGTACTGCAAATGTCCATGTTCGAAGGCACCAAAGCCACGCTCAAACTCAGCGAAGTGGATGCCAATCTGGTGTTGTACAACGTCATCAACACCTTCAAGCTCAAGGCCGAGCGCTTGGGCGGCAGCATCGAATCACATCTTGACGCTATGAACGCCCTTGTCGAAGTGGACGAGATGCACTTCACCAACGTCATCTTCAATCTGCTGGACAACGCCGTCAAATACTCGCGCGAAGACACCCCGTTGCTACTCAAAGTGGGTACTCGCGACCTCAGCGGCGAAAGGCTCGAAATCACCATTGCCGACAACGGCATCGGAATATCCAAAGAACACCAAAAACGCATCTTCGAAAAATTCTATCGTGTGCCTACCGGCAACCTCCACAACGTCAAAGGCTTCGGCCTCGGCTTGGCATACGTCAAGAAGATGATTACGGAACTCGGCGGCGAAATCTCCATCGAGAGCCAAGTCAACGTAGGAACAAAATTCATAATCATACTCCCATTAATAAAAAACTGATACAACTATGGACGAACGTACACGTATCCTTCTCTGCGAAGACGACGAAAGCCTCGGTATGCTTCTCAGAGAATACCTCCAACAAAAAGGCTTCAGCGCCGACCTCTTCGCCGACGGCGAAAGCGGATACAAAGCCTTCCTCAAAGGCAAATACGACATCTGCGTCCTTGACGTAATGATGCCCAAAAAAGACGGCTTCGCCCTCGCACAGGAAATCCGCAGCGTCAACTCCGAAGTACCCATCATATTCCTGACGGCTAAGTCGCTCAAAGAAGACATCCTCGAAGGCTTCAAAATTGGCGCCGACGACTATATCACCAAACCATTCTCGATGGAAGAACTCGTGTTCCGTCTCGAAGCCATCCTGCGCCGTGTCAAGGGCAAAAAAGGCAAAGAAATCACCATGTACAAAATTGGCGACTTCACCTTTGATACTCAGAAACAGGTGCTTATGATTCGCGACAAGGTCACCAAGCTCACCACCAAGGAAAGCGAACTGCTGACCCTGCTGTGCGCACACGTCAACGAGATACTGGAACGCAATTACGCGCTCAAGACCATCTGGATAGACGACAACTACTTCAACGCACGCTCCATGGACGTCTATATCACCAAGCTGCGCAAGCACCTCAAAGACGACCCCTCCATCGAGATCATCAACATCCACGGCAAAGGTTACAAGCTCATAGCCCCCGAATCGGGCGACGCCTCCAAGCAATAATGCCGTAAGGTAACGACTACGGCGCACGTACTATGGACACTGTCGGCAGCATCGACCGCCACAGTGCCATAGCGCGCGCATGCAGTTAAGCCTGCATCCACGGTTCGTCAAGGCCATACGCACAGACAATACGGCACACATTCTCAACAAGCGCATACGACAATGAAAGGCATAGTTCTGGCCGGAGGTTCCGGCACACGGCTACATCCCATGACACGCGGCACATCCAAGCAATTGCTGCCCATATACGACAAGCCTATGGTATATTACCCGGTGAGCGTGCTTATGCTGGCCGGCATACGAGACATACTTGTCATCTCCACCCCGGAAGACCTTGGCTCGTTCCGCCGTCTGCTCGGCACCGGCGAAGAATTGGGTGTACGCTTCACTTACGCCGAACAACCTCGCCCCGAAGGGTTGGCTCAAGCCTTGGTCATCGGACGCGAATTTTGTGCCGGAGATGATGTCTGTCTCGTCCTGGGCGACAACATATTCTACGGCCAGGGATTCAGCGGAATGATGCGCCGTGCCGTCGAAGACGCCGCACATGGATACGCCACCATATTCGGATATACCGTACCCGACCCACGTCGCTACGGTGTAGTCACGCTGGATGCGCAAGGCAATCCGCTGCGTATCATCGAAAAGCCGACACAGCCCGAAAGCGACAAAGCAGTTGTCGGACTGTACTTCTATCCGGCAGACGCTCCCGAAATTGCAGCCCAAGTCAAACCCTCGGCACGCGGCGAGCTCGAAATCACGGCCGTCAACGAGGCTTATCTCAATGCCAAACGACTTCACGTCCAGTGCTTCGGCCGCGGGTTTGCATGGCTGGACACAGGTACGGTAGACTCGCTATTAGATGCTTCCAACTTCGTAGCCGCCATCGAAAAACGTACCGACCTCAAGATTGCCGCCCTCGAAGAAGTTGCCTTCCGCCGAGGATTTATCGATGCCGCGCAGCTGCGTAATCTGGCGCAAAAGATGTCAAACACCGACTATGGCCAATACCTGCGGCGAATAGCCGATAACGGCTGACACTCAGCCCGACCACCGCATCCCATCACCATAGCGCAACAACCGATTCACCCATGACAGAAGACAGCGCCAAGACACCGCACCTTATCGAGATTCCGCGCATTCCGGATGCACGCGGCAACCTCTCCTTTATACAACGCGGCACCACCGGCGTCAACTTTGATATATCACGTACATACTGGATATATGACGTGCCGGCCGATGCCGACAGACACGGACGCGCACTGCGAAACACCGCCGAAGTCATTGTCCCTTTGGCCGGAGCTTTCGACGTAACCCTTGATGACGGACACGGCGGCACACGACGCTACCACCTTGATCGCCCGTATCGCGGATTGTATGTGCCGCCGATGCGCTGGAGGGTCATTGACAACTTCACGACCAATTCGGTAGCCTTTGTCCTGGCCTCAACAATATATGATGCCGCCGATTACATCTCCAACTACGATGACTTTGTACACGAAGCCGCACTACGCCGAGATACCGATATTATATCGAAGCTTGATTCCACTACACAGACAGACTATACCGAAGAGTGCTCCAGAGAATCCGATGTACACTGCAACTCCTCGGTAGACAACTGTCGATTGATAGACCTACCGCGACACATCCACGCTCACGGCTCGCTCACAGTGGCGCAAAACGACAGCATCACGCCCATGACGATACATCGCGCCTTTTACATCTATGACGTGCCGGCGGACACCGCACGCGGCGGACACTCCCACCATCGTTCACAGCAAATGATTATCGCCGTTGGCGGCAGCTTTGATGTCACACTGGACGATGGCGTACAACGACGTACCTATACGCTCAACCGCCCCTACCGAGCATTATTCGTCACCCCCGGAATATGGCGTACCATGGACAACTTCTCCAGCGGCAGCGTGTGTCTGGTACTGACAGACACAGAATATGCCGAGAGCGACTATGTACGCGACTATGACTATTTTAGACGCCTCACCGAAGCAAAAAAACGATAATTAAACATTCTCGGTCAAACGACAACGCACCTACAGGCATCCGAAGCATATTCCCCTAAAGACTAAGATGAAGCACCATATTCCGT
>CAKTOT010000137.1 GCA_934590135.1 uncultured Muribaculaceae bacterium | reverse complement strand
ACGTAGAGACACGCGATAATGTTTTGGTTGACACGATAGCAAGAGTACAAGGCCAGACAACGGATATAACCGTCTTTGTTATACCGAACACATCATACATACGTACCGCCGAGCAGCATCTGTTCAATGTGGCCACGAGCCGCGCACGCGAACATACAATCATTATAGTGGATAGGTCAATTCTCAGGTATTCAACGATTAATCCGGTAGTCAGGGATTATCTTTCGCGGCTCGAAGAAGACCGGTCGCTGTATGTGTCGGAAACGATGCTTCGTGAAGGCAATATTGATATGCTTTTGCATTGATGCGACCTCCCGATTCGCCCTATCGTTTGACGTTTTACTTTGTAACCGCCGTAATTGTTACGGCGGTTACAAAGTTGATTGAGTAGGGGCGTGACGTGCTGGGGAGGATGGCGGATTTCGGCGGATTTTGTGGGTTGAGGGATATTTGCTAACTTTGCGGAAAGTATCGAAAGACGCAAATCCAAGGAAATGTCACAAGACAACACAATAGACAATAGTATACCCGAAGGTCATAAGCCTGACGGTCAAGATATATCTTCACATAATCCGGCATGTCACGGTGCGGAGCCGTCTGCATGTCAGTGTACGGATCCGGCTGTATGTCAATGCCCCGGGGACGTAAGTGCGGCCGGTGTGCCGCCTGTACCGGCCGAATTGGCGGACATCGCGCCGTATGATGACGGGTGCTTCCGCGAGAAGCTGGAGCGTCTTGTGGGCGAAGAGGGCTTCGAACATGCCATTCGCTTCGTGATGCCGGATGTGGATTATCCGCAGTTTGTACAGCACCTATTGGCCGTACGCAATCAGCAGGACTTCCAAAGCCGCATCGTCGGCGGATTCCTTGAGGATTTGGCACGTAAGACCTCGGATGGTATTTCGATGTCCGGCGTGGAGAATATTGTCGAGGGGCAGTCTTACACCTTCATCAGCAACCACCGCGACATCGTGCTGGACGCTTCGTTCCTCAACGTGTGCATGATTCGAGCCCATCGGCCTATCACTCAGATAGCTATCGGTAACAATCTATTGATATATGATTGGATAACGGACCTGGTGAAGCTGAATCGCAGTTTCATCGTCAAGCGCGATGTGTCCAAGATGGACGCCGTACGTGCCGCCCGGCAGTTGTCTTCGTATATTCGTTACGCTATTTCCTCGCGCCATGAGAGCGTCTGGATTGCCCAGCGCCAAGGTCGTGCCAAGGATTCTAATGATGTGACGCAGGAGAGCCTTGCCAAGATGCTTGCTCTGGCCGGGGAGACCAAAGACTTCGCGGCCAACCTCGAAGAAATCAATATACTGCCGGTATCCATCATGTACGAGTACGATCCCAACGACTACTTGAAAGTCACTGAATTTGTGATGCGTCGGCGCGATCCGGAATTCAAGAAGAGCCAGCATGACGACCTGCTGAGTATGGAAACCGGGTTGCTGTCCCCCAAGGGTCGCATACACTTCCATTTCGGCAAACCTATAAATGAAGACCTGCGTGCCATTGAAGGCGAGCCTCGCATTCAGGCCGTACATCAGGCATGTGCGTTGATAGACCGCGAGATACATCAAGGATATCGCTTATATCCCATCAATTATATTGCTTACGACAGGCTCAACGGCGGTTCCGATTTTGCCGGCGAGTATACCGAGGCCGATATAGCCCGATTTGATGCGTATATCGAGCGTCAGATGTCTCGCATTGACATTCCCGGCGGCTTGAGCGACAACGAGCGTGCCTATGGCCTTGAGATGCTATTGACCATGTACGCCAATCCGCTCAAGAATAAGCTGAAGGCTGTCGAAGGTCGCGAATAAACGATGGGCGATGAAACATTTCGGACGATTGATTGTACGTATGCCGAGATTACGACATCGTAGAAATACATACATTCGTTGCCTGATGCTGTTCAGTCACGACAAAAGTCATAGCAGCCATATTCGTCATTGCTTTAAGCAGCAGTCATCTAACTTCGAAAATATATGCGACTGTTAATCGTCACAATGATTATAGTTCTGATATGCGGGTT
The DNA here is from genome assembly GCA_934590135.1 of uncultured Muribaculaceae bacterium. Classification (GTDB taxonomy): domain Bacteria; phylum Bacteroidota; class Bacteroidia; order Bacteroidales; family Muribaculaceae; genus CAG-873. The sequence goes on along the minus strand of CAKTOT010000137.1, from coordinate 1,748 downwards.
GTTGGCCGATGCCTATATCTGGATGGCATTGCGGTCCTACTTCCGTAGGCGAGTCTATGCAACCATACACCTTGTGGTGTCGGCATTGATGGCCCTGATGCTTGTGTCGATAATGTTGATGCCGGTGCGTACGGGCGCAGATGCCGTTTTGCACTGTACGATGTGGATGCTGTACACCTACATCAGTGTGTATGTGCCCAAGTTCGTCTTTATGATTGTGGATGCCCTGGCTCGTCTGCCGATGCTGTGGCATAGAAATCGCAGCCGCGTATGCACGGGCATAGGCACCGTGCTTGCCGTCGCGGTATTCCTGTCTATGTGGTACGGGGCGCTATGTAACCGCTGGCGCATAGATGTACGACAAGTAGAGGTGCCCATGCAGGGTTTGCCCAAGAGTTTCGACGGGTTGCGCGTAGCTCAAATCAGCGACCTTCATACCGGCACCTGGGGCGAAGACACCGCAATGGTGGCGCGTATAGTGGGTCGGATAAATGACTTACATCCCGATATAATAGTCTTCACCGGCGACATCGTCAATCGTCATAGCGCCGAGTTGCGACCCTTTATGCCGGTGCTCGCTCGTTTGCATGCTCGCTACGGCGTCTATTCGATTATGGGCAACCACGACTATGGCGATTATGAAGACTGGCCCGATGCAGACGCCAAGGCTGCCGATGTCTCCGCACTCAAGACTATGCAGGAGCGTATGGGCTGGAGGATGCTCAACAACGACCACGCCGTACTGCGTAACGCACAAGGTGACAGCCTCGTATTGGTCGGTGTCGAAAACGTGGGTGATCCACCGTTCACGACTTACGGCGACTTATCGACTGCATATTCCACGCCGAGCGACAGCGCCGCCAAGATACTGCTGACGCATAATCCGGCGCACTGGGAGCGCGACATACTACACAGCGACGCACAACGCTTTGCTCTCACTCTGAGCGGACACACCCATGCTATGCAAATTGAGGCATTGGGCCTGTCGCCCGCAGTCTTCCGTTACCGTCATTGGGGCGGGCTTTATGACGAAGATCCTGCGCATCTGCTATATGTCAATATCGGTGTCGGCACCGTTGGCTTTCCCGCACGCATAGGAGCCACGCCCGAAATCACGTTGCTTACCCTGCGCTCACGACACTGAATATCCGACCAATCAATGAGTTCGACAACGCAAGATATACCGGTACTGCTCACCATAGGCTCCAACGCCGGTGATGCCAAGCAACGTGTCAATGAAGCCTGCGACTATCTGCGCGGCATCATCGCCGACATTCGGTTCAGCGATGTTGTATGTGCGCCGTCGTACACAGGCGTAGGCGCCGATTATGTTAATATAGCCGTCACAGGTACGTGCACTTGCTCCAGCGAAGCACTTCATCGAGAATTGCGCCGCTACGAAGATACGCACGGCCGACGTCGTCCCGATGCGCACGACGTCGTTGCCATAGACATAGATTTAGTCACTTATGGCGAAGACATACTCAAGCCCATGGACATGGCTCAGCCATGGTTGGGACGCGCCCTCGCGCATATACGCGACTAAAATTGACTGCGATGTAGAAAAAATGTCCATAAAAAATCGGCCGGACATGCACCGCATCCGCAGACTTAGCGCTAACTTTGTACCATACTAAGGGCGCTATTAAAAGTATACGCACAAGTATCGAACCCGCAACCTCGACACCGGGGCTTCTCTAAGCAACGCAAACACAATGGATAACAACGAAAATAGATATGGTAAAGGC
>CAKTOT010000136.1 GCA_934590135.1 uncultured Muribaculaceae bacterium | reverse complement strand
ATTCATCAAAAAGGTCCATGACTTAGTAGGACAAAACGTGAAAATCAACGCAATAGTCGGTAATCCCCCGTACCAAGTTACTCAAGCCAACAATGGCGATTCTGCCAACAGAGCAATGGCTGGAGCAATATATCCTAAATTTATAGAACTTGGTGATAAACTAAGGCCGAACTTTCTATCCTTGATAACACCAAGTAGATGGATGTCAAAGACTGGACGTGGCATTTCGTCAGAATGGGTTGATAAGATGATTAAATGTAACCATTTTATTAGCATCTATGATTATCCTTTTGCTCAAGAGTTATTCCTAAATGTTGAAATCAAAGGTGGTGTTAACTATTTCTTGTACAGTACCGACTATTCTGATAAATGCACTTTTTATTCCATAAGAGAAGGCGAAAAGTCTTCTACACATAAATTCTTAGATAATTCCAATGTCGGATTTATTGTTCGTGATGCTAAATCCCAAAGCATTATCTCAAAAGTTGTGGATGATGACAATGAGAGTTTTATGGATTTGGTTGGTCCAAACACTTTGTTTTGCGATTGTGCTAAAGGCATTTTAAACACGAACTGGAATGGTTATACTTTATCTCCTGAATCAGATGATGCCATAAAGTATTACTTAAACAAAAAAACAATAGAAGTAGGATTTGCTTGGATTAAACCAACTGATATGATAAAATCCGTTGATGTAGTACCTCTACATAAGGTCTATATTCCAGAAGCTGCTGGCACAGGGAATGATTCGCAAATTCTTGGAAAACCTTTTTATGGTGAACCCAACTCAATCTGCTCACAAACATATATTTGCATTGGCTACAAGCCTGGACAGTTAAATTCAAAAACAGAATGTGACGCTGTTATAAAATACATTCAATCTAAGTTCCTGCGCTTCTTAGTATCTATAAAAAAGAATACTCAGCACTCCTTTGCACAAGTATATCAACTTGTTCCCTTACAGGACTTCACGGACAAATCGGACATAGACTGGACGCAGTCGGTAGCCGATATCGACCGGCAACTGTACCGCAAATACGGACTGACCGCCGACGAGATCGCCTTCATCGAGTCAATGATAAAACCGATGTAGACGGCAACAACATATACGCCTAAATAGTTACGGAGAAAGCAACGATTCTCTGTAGCATTTTTACGCCTGCGGCGAAAAGCGGTTGAAATCGCTGCAGATTTGCGGTATAAATTTGGATTTTTCGCCGCAAAGAGATAGATTTGCAGTATGAAAATCAATCACATACCGACAAAACACATCCGGCAATTAGACGATTGGCCAACTTCCGGATGAAATTCTGACCGGCTGACAGAGCCACTGAGCCGTCTAAGCATCCTGCATGACAGGTTGACCGGGCAAATGCTACGGTTCGATTATCACTCTGCATTTCGGCTAAAATCTTTGAATAAATCGAAAAATGTTCCGAACTTTACATTGAGAATTCGCATAGGTATGGTGAGGCTCAATCCAAGACTCGACTATACTCGAATTGCCGAATATGCGATATGAGCATTATACTTCATCCTATGCACTTGTCAGACTATTTTATAAGACCGAACATAAAGATATGAAGCGAACTATTGCATTGCTTGCACTGATACTGAGCTGCTGTGTCGCCTTGGGCCAGCGTATTTTCAGCGTCGAGACTTGTCCTGCCGAGAATGCCTCTACGGCTATGAACGTGAGCTGGGCCACGGCCCCCGATGTAAGATCCACCTACGTAGTATATACCGAGGCCTCCGATACACTGTGGCGACATGCACGACGCGCCACCGACATCAATATAAGTCTGTGCAACACCTTCGACAGTATTTACAGCAAAACGCCCGACAACAAAGACGTATACGAACGTTGGGTCTTCAACAAATGCGGCGCTACGCTCCGAAAGCTCAAACGCGACACCGAATACATGTATCGCGTGGTGGCCGACAGCATCGAGACCTCGGAATATCACTTCCGTACAGCCGGCGCCAAGAGCTGGAGCGTCTGCGTGATCTCGGATTATCACCACTATACGCCGCTACCCAAGCGCCTTCAATCGGCAATGACGATGATAGACACCGTCTGTCGCAAAGATCCGTCACTTGACTGGATACTGCACCTCGGTGACGTGACAGCCTGGGGCGGCAGCTACTCGTTTTGGAAAACGATGTACGAATCGCCGATTTTCGGCAAGTATATGTGGGCCGGAGTGATTGGCAACCACGACTTTATGAGCCGTAAATATGCCAAATGCACCAGCCTATATTTCCGTGACGCCAATTACTATCCTCGCAACGGATACAAGGGCGAAGAAGGCGTGTGTTACTACTTTCATTACGGCAATGCATTGTTCGTGATGCTCAACAACGAAGCCATGCGCAGTGACGAAGGTCTTGCACAGGCCCAAGAATGGTTTCGTAAAGTGATGCAAACAGAACGTTCCAAGGCCCGCTATGTGATTGTATGCGAACATTACCAATGGTTTATGGGCAATGACGGCAAGTCCTCGCAATATGACCGATGGTCAAAGCTGTTCGACGAATACGGCGTAGACCTTGCACTTGCAGGCAATAACCATATATATGTACGCACCGGGGCTCTTTACGACGGGCACGAAACCGATGGCACAAAAGGTACGGTATACATCCAATCAACGTCAAGCGACAACGAGCGCGGCCAAGCGGCGACCGAATGGACATTCAACCGCGACATCATCAAGAAGATATGGACCGAAGGCGAGCATACCGTGAGTGCCATACACCTTGAAGCCACACCTAAGACCCTAACCCTCACCCTGTACGACAGACACGGTACAGCCATCGACCGGGCAACTATACTCGCAAAAAAGCGGAAGTAGTTCCCCACCCGCCCCGCACGAAGGTTGCGCGCCTCAGCCCCGAATAGCGGACGGCATAAATAACCGCTGCTGACGCACCACAACACGGCACCACCACATTTTTAAGGCGTGTGATGATGGCCGTCTATAAAAAATTTGCAAAGAAAAATTTTTTATGTTAATTTTGGGGTCAAATGTTAAAATCGACAGCCGACATGAACAATAAACCAAATATACGTGTCGTTTGTTAAAAAAGTATGGGCCTTAGGGCTTGCGCGTTATCCGGCATATACTTCCGCTCGGTCGCACACCGTTGCGCCGTCAAGGAGTTGCCGTCAACCATAAACCGCATTGCCCGACCTATGCTCGACAGACATCACGACGCACGGCTTATTTTTTGGGGCACTGACATCGAAAGAGACTATGAAGAAGAAGACAATATGGCTTTTGACTATACTTATGGCACTGACATTTATGGGATTGTTGGTGATGCAGATAGTATATGTCCGCAATATGGCGCGTATGCGTTTCGACCAATTCACCGAAGCGGCCAAGCAGAGCCTGCACGCCGTATCGGCACGCTTAGGTCATGACGAGACACGACACTTCCTCGAAGAAGAAGTAGACTCGATAGAGTCGACATCCATATACGCACAATACCTCGGCGACCCCACCCCACGTCTGGGCGGCATACGCTTCACCTTCTCGACCACCTCGGGCTTGCAAGCCGACTTGACCATAAAGGGCGATGCCAATGAGATCACCAATCTGCAGACCGACAATCGTCTATTCGGCGGCAACAACTATCAGGGTACACGAGCCTCCTTCCACGACCAGTACCTGATGCAGAAAAATATGATAGACGATGTCATACTCGACATCATCTCCCAGGCGTCAAACAAACCCATAGCGCAACGCGCCGACTCGACACGCGTACGCCGCTATCTGCGCGAAGAGCTGGATACCATGGGGC
>CAKTOT010000135.1 GCA_934590135.1 uncultured Muribaculaceae bacterium | reverse complement strand
ACATAAAGGGTGTCCAAGGCGCTCAGGGTGGAGAAATCCACCTTGAAATCTGATGTCCATTCGTATGGCAGTACGAGTTTTTCGAGGGCGATACAGTTTTCGAATGTGCTTTCGGGTACGCTTCTTGCCTTGAGAATGCTTGCTGACTTCATGTCGGCACAGTATTCAAAGGCCATGTCGCCTATATCCGTAACGTTGTTGATGTCTATGCTTGTCAGTCCGGAGCCGTAGAATGCCGAGTTGCCGATGGATTTCACCGTGCCGGGGATGTCTATGGCTGTCAGGCTTGTGCAATGGTCGAATGCCTTGGCTTCGATAGAGGTTACAGAGCTCGGGAGTGTCACAGAAGCCAGCCTGGAGCAATAAGCAAACATTCCAAATCCGATTGTGGTTATTCCCTCGGGAATCGTTATGGATTTCAGTCCGGAATCGGAAAATGCCAAGCTGCCTATGTATATCACAGTGCCGGGTATGTCTATGGCTGTCAGGTCGGTGCAGCCGTAGAATGCCGAGTTGCCGATAGACGTCACCGAGCCGGGTATTTCTATGGCCGTCAGCCCGGTGCAGCCGGAGAATGCCGAGCTGCCGATGGCGGTTATCGTGTTGGGTATTGTGGAGCGCTTGCACCCTATCACCAGCTTGTTCGTGGCCGTTTCTACAATCGCGTTGCAATTGTCTCGCGAGTCATATTTCTCATTCTCGGGGTCAAGCACCAAGGTCTCGAGTGCCGAGCAATTGGCAAAAATGTTTGCCCCGATGGATGTCAGCGAGCGCGAGAGATATATGGACGTCAGCCCGTGGCATTCCATAAACGCATAGTCGCCTATCGTGGTGACAGAACCGGGTATCTCAATGGATTTCAGTCCATAACATTGGTTAAAAGCATACGCCCCTATGGTAGTCAGCGAATTGGACAAGGTCACTGACGCCAACGCGTAGCAGTATGAGAAAGCGCTCGACCCGATAGTCGTCACCGAGTTGGGAATTTCGATGGCGGTGAGGTTTTTACAGCCGCTGAAAGCATTTTCGCCCATAGTAATCAGGGAATTAGACAGCTTGACTGTTTGCAGCTTGGAACACAGGGAGAAAGCCTTTGCCCCGATAGAGGTCACCGAGTTGGGGATAGTCAGGGATTTCAATAGGTAGCAGTAAGTGAAGGCGTTGACACCGATAGACTTCACCGTGTTAGGGATAGTTACGGACGTCATACTCATGCTGCTGGTGAAAGCGCCGTCTCCGATAGCGACCACGGTGTATTTCGTGCCGTCGTATACTGCTTCCGTCGGAATGACTACATCACCCGAAGCGCTTGACTTTGTGACTTCGCACGTGTTGCTCGACTTTGTGTTGAATTTCAATCCGTTATATTCGAACGTAAATGCTTTTGCCGGAACTATCGTCGCCAGCATAAGTGTTAGGATGATGAATTTAGCTGTTCTTTTCATTGTTGTAGTGCTTTTTTTGGGGGGGGTATGAAACGGTCGTTTTGGGTTTTCGGTAATAGTATCGTTTGGCGCAAATATACGTATTTTTTTCGGACTACTCTGCTATACCTCCAAAATGCGAACAGATATTCCGGCCATTAAATGAAAGAAATGAAAGTGTGTATACGCGCAAGTTGGGGTCTACACCATGTGCAGGCGCCATGTCGAGCCATCATAGACAAAGCGCAATGCTTCGGCGACAAGGAGGTCTGTGATGGCATCGTCTGCGCTCCGTTGCGAGGCGTGTATGGCCCTGGCAACTGCTGTCGGCGTGTCGGCGCCATCGGCGACGGCATCAATAATTGCGCCGTGTATGCCGGCATCTCCCGCCGAATAAATGCGGCATCCGTCATTGTCCGCTTCGCGTCGCCAAGCTCGTACCATCAGCGGATGGGCAGCAATGTTTTCATCGGCTACACGGATATATGCTCGATGCTTGCCATCGGCTTCGATGACTGTCACCGGACGAGTGCCCGCGGGAGCTATGTATGCGCGTATCACTACCGATGCTTTGGCTCCGGGGCGATCGCTGTCGGTGTCTCCGGCGCGATATGCGGTAAAATCAACGGCTTGAGCCGGTTCGCAATAACATTGCGCCGCCTGCTCGACTACGAATATGTCCTCCTCGGAGCGTATTCCTGCTATGGTCCCATTGTCTTTGACGCCGATAAGCAGGTGTCCGCCGGCGTTGTTGGCGAAGGCCGAAACGGTGCGGGCAATCTTGCGTGCGTCGTTGACTGTGAGCTTGAAATCTTGGGTCTCGTCCTCGCCGCGCGCCACCAGTTCGGATATGTATCGGTAGCCGCGTACGGCTTTGAGGTCTTTCATTCGGGGTAGGTGAGACGGTCGGCTGTGATGTGTTCCAGTGTACGGCCAAAGCGCTCGGCCAAAGCGCGTGCCGCCGGCAGGTCGTTGAAGGTGTAGTTGCCGCAGTCGCGTGCGGTTGCTCCGGGTATATCGCCCTCAAAAGTGGCGATAAAACGGAACATCTCGCGCATCAGCGGCACGATGTCCTCGCTGTCAAGTTCGCCTTGTAATATGAGGTAGCTGCCGGTGCAGCAGCCCATAGGACCCCAGTATATTACGCGGTCGCGCCATTCGGTATTGTTGCGCAACCATGTGGCGGCAAGGTGTTCGATGGTGTGCAGTGCGCGTGGGTCGGCGGCCGGTTCGCGGTTGGGCGCTGTCATGCGTATGTCGAAAGTGGTGAGGACATCGCCCGAAGGCGTGGTGTCGCGCCGAGATACGTATATGCCCGGTTGCAAAACCAGGTGGTTGATGCGGAAGCTGGCTATCTTATCCATGGATTACGTACTTGTTGTTTAGCGGTGTGAGTTTGTTTTCTTTGCGTGGAATGTGAAGGCGTGTGTCATAGCACCTCGAGCAGGTGATGAAGTACCTCGAAGGTGTGACGCGGAGCGTCTTCCCAGAAGTTCTCGTATTGGGCAATGTTGTCATGCGAGGCTCCGGGAGTGTCACTGATGACACGCATGCACACAAAGGGCACATTTTTTAGGTGGCATACTTGAGCGATGGCGCCGGATTCCATATCTACGGCCACGGCTTCTGGTATTACCTCAAGGATGTGCCTTACTTCCTCGGGTCGTGATACAAAGATGTCGCCCGAGGCTACAACACCGCGGCGCAGATTTGCACCGATGCGCTCTATGGTTCCCGGTGTCAGCGGCGACTCGAAGTATAACGGGCAGCCGGCGGCTTGCCCCGGTACTGTGCCCGGGCCGCACCATACATCGTGATAGGCAACGGCCGAGGCGATGACGACATCGCCTATAGACGCTCCGTGGCCGGTGCCACCGGCTACGCCGGTATTGATGATGATGGCCGGATGGAAGGTGTCGATGAGTGTCAATGTGCCTATGGCGGCATTCACTTTGCCTATGCCGCATTGCATTACTGTGACTTCGTGGCGGCCTATTGTGCCGGTGTGGTAGGTGTAGTCGTTGACGGTGGTGCGCGAGGCGTTATGCAGTAGCGGGAGTAGCAACTCCAGCTCCTTGGTCATGGCGACGATGATGGCTATATTCATATATGTATCCGTTATGATATTTTCTGTTGTGCTTTCTTCGCGTTCGTTGAAAAATGCAAGGACGCTTCTTTCTCTTTGTAACGTTGCGACAGCTGCTTTTGAGTAGCTATCTTTGGGACAACTGCCTTTACAATAGCTATCTCTGTGGCAACTGTTTTTTTGTTGCGCGTTTTTGCGGCATCGGGGACGCCCCTCTTTTGTTTCCGGCGTGCGGATGGTTGGTCGCATCCGGATATAAAAAAACCTCGGAGACCTTGTGAGTGTCACCGAGGGTGTCTGTGGTGGGCGCTGAGGGATTCGAACCCCCGACCCTCTGCTTGTAAGGCAGACGCTCTGAACCAGCTGAGCTAAGCGC
>CAKTOT010000134.1 GCA_934590135.1 uncultured Muribaculaceae bacterium | reverse complement strand
GCGCTATGGCCTTGTCCAAGTCTCCGTACAAAGCGCCCAACAGTTTGAGCCATTCGGCACGTCCGAGCGGCGTCGTCTCCATATAGTCTACCATACGGATGACGGCCACCCCGGTTTTGTCTAAGACGCGGTCATTGCGATTGGCCTCGTAAGGCGACAGAATAAGCACATCCGGAGACAAGTCGATGATGCGCTCCATCAACGGCGACGAGGAATTGCCTATATCGACAATATCTCCGGCATCAAGGTGTCGGCGCACATAGCCGTGCGTAAAGTACTCGGCATCAGCCACTCCGGTGACGGTCTGTATATGCCCGAGGTCCTCTATACCACGGGTATACACACTTGAGTAAACCACGGCACTACGTACCGGTGTACGCACCACCACCGCGTCTTCACCCTTAGGTAAGTCGGCCGGCAGCTCGGCTTCGCGCGGCACAAGGCAGTACGTGGCCAAGGTCTTGCCTTTGCTCCACGGGTCGGCTACGGTGGCACTTATCCATCCATCATGCCGTACCATGGTCAGCATGGCACTTTCGCTGGTCAGAGTATCACCCGAGCCACCGCTCTTGTCTGACCCGCGATGGCCGCCGCACGACACCGCGACAAGGCCCACAACAAGGGCCGAGGCAATAGCCGGTAAAACGCCCAATATCTGTTTTCGTATCACGCTATTAAGTATATGTCTTATATTACTTTCTTGGTTCTATATTTCGCTTGACTAGGAGCATCATGCAATAAGACTCCCCTTGCCATGCATTAATATACGCGGATTTTTAGCGTATGGCCGCAGCCGTCCTTGGCGACATACACCCCGGCAGGCAGATTGAGCCGAACTTCGGTCACTCCGGGAGCGAAATCGGCCACAAGTGCGCCCGCGGCATTGTACACGGCGATGGCAGCCGCTGCATCCGTGGCTTTCAGCGTCTCACCATCCCAGATAATGGCCTGAGAGGCGTCATCGGCTTCAATGTCTTCGACGCCTTCGGTATTGCTGTATGTGAAAGCAACCACCTCGGACCATTCCGTGTCTTTGTCGCCGGCTTCCGTGCCATAAGTCGCACGCGCACGTACATAGTATTTGGTACCATCGACCAGCTTCTTACTGCCGGCCTTGATGTCGCGAGCCTCTTTGGCATCGGCAAAAGTCGGCGCTTCTATGGCCGTGCAAACATAGGAGTTGCGCACCGACTTGAAGGTCTCCGTCGCCGAAAGCTCCAAGCGTATTTTCTTGGCCCCCTCTATAGGCTTTACCGCCAGATGCGAATTTGCATACAATTTACCATCCGCCGAAGCTACGACCTCGGGTACAATCTGCTCGGCCTCTCGCGTGGTGAAAGTCACCGCATCGGACATCACATCATATCCGCCGAAGTTGTACTTCAAACGGGTAGTATACATCGTATAGCCCTTGAGCATATACTTGGGCACCGCATAGCTGCCTGTTGCAGTGGCGTCTAAGACTATATCTTCGGCTTCGAAAGCGCCTGTCGATGACACCTGCACCTGAGCCTGACGGTCGGCTACGGACCACGCTATCACGGGCGTAAGGCTGACATTCTGCTCGGTATCGTAAGGCGAAGTGATGCGCAACTTGGTGGGAGTAAAGCGGCGCGAAACACTCACACCGTCATTGGCATTGGCGGCACACGCACGCACACGCCAGTAAAGCACGCGCCCGGTCTCTATCCCCTCTACGGCTGTCGAAAGGCACTCGGTACCGGACACCTCGGTCACGCCTATAAGGTCGCTCATGGATGCGTCCCTTCCTATTTCGAGCATATAATTGGCCGCTCCGGGCACGACATTCCACTTGAAGGTGAAAGGCATCTCAACATCCTGTCCGTCGGCGGGATAAGTCAGCACGGGCGCCGAGAGTGTGGTCACGGCTGCACCTACGAAGACAGGCGAATACTCGTTGCCATAGCGATCATAGACACATACGGCACAGCGATAACCGCTCACCTTGTCAGACGGGATGCTATAGGACGTCGAATAGCTCACGCCCAAAAGGTATTCGGGTTCACGGTCAAAATTGGCGTCAGGCACGCTGTTCGGAACGGCATACACCGTATAGCGCATACCCTCAACCCCGGTCCACGTCAGCGTCGAGCCGCTGCGCTTGACATTGCTCACCTTGGCCGGCGAACTTACCGGGAACCACGTCATCGCCGGCACAAGCGACGGCGTATTAAACACCTGAGTCTTCAGATAATGTCCCAGCAACGGAGTCGTAGTACGATACAAGTACTTGGCCGAATAGAATACCGACCCGGGCGCATCGTTGAGCGTATACTCGCGGTTCAGACGTATCTGCTTGGCGTACTCTTCTTGTCCGTAATTGTACGAGATGCCCTGCGACGAAAAAAAGTGTCGCCCGTATTTATTGGCCGCATTACTCCACCATTTGCATATAGCGTCATAATCGGCGCTCGAGCCTATCTTCCAGTAAATCTGCGGCGAAATAAAGTCAAGCGTACGCGACGACACCCACGCCAACGGGTCGGAATAAATACCATTATACTGCCAGTCACTTCCGGCCGGACAAGGCGTCAAACCATATTTACCGGCTACCGAAGCACTCGTGGCAGCCACACCGGCCGGCGAAATGCCGAAACGTACATACGGCTTGGCCTTCTTGATAGTCGAATACACATCAGCCACCATCTTATTGACATTATCGCGGCGCCAGTCGCCCAAGGACAACGTCCCACCATCCTGAGTATAGCTCTGATACTGAGCTGCATCCTGTGTCGAAACGCCTTGCAGATAGAAGTAATCGTCAAATAGGACACCATCTATATCATAGTTGCGGACAATCTCGTCCACGATGTCACAGATACGCTGACGCACCTCAGGCAAAGCCGGATTCAATATCGACGCATCATTCACGTCAAGCAACCAATCAGGATGCTCGTCACGATAAGCCTGAGGAGTTCCGGTCCATTGCCCCACCTGACTCTCATATCGATAGGGATTAATCCACGCATGGCACTCCAAACCGCGCTTATGACACTCCTCTACGCAAAAAGCCAGAGGATCATAACCCGGGTCAAGGCCACGACTCGACACAAGATCCGAAGACCAAGGCTCATAACTCGATTTATACATCGCATCGCTACGCGAACGTACCTGAAAACATATCGAATTCATATTATTACGAGCCATCGAATCAAGCAACGTCGTCAACTGCTTCTTCTGAGCATTAATCTGCGACGTATTACCCGTCGACGAAACCCTTGACTGCGGCCAGTCTAACTGCCAAACAGTGGCCACCCACGCCGAGCGCATCTCGCGCTTCACCGCCGGGTCGGCCGCATAGGCCTCCGGGCATGCAAAAACACCCGTCATAAACGAACATACAGCGACAAAAACTGCTGTTCTCAAACTCTTTACCATGGATTGAAATGGATTAAATATTATATTTTAAGAATAATTATCTTTCGCTTGGATTATTATTACTCTGAGTATAATCAGAATATTCAGTATAATCAGTATATTCACAATACTGCAATATACACAAAATCATTCGCAAAGATAGCGATAATCCTTGTATCGCAAGCACTATTGGCCACAAAAAAATGCTTCACCACCACATAACCAAACAGTAATCCCAAAACGACAGCATCTAAAAACGACATCATTAATTATCAACGCAAAATCCTACGCTTTATCCCACATTCCCCGAGTTAAGTCCATAAAGTCCCTAAGGTTCTAACGCCGAATAATCCGCCCAAAAGAGCGCTCGCTCGCCCTTCGGCGCAGTCCTTCCCATAGTCCCACATTCCCGAATTAAGCCCCTAAAGTCCCTAAAGCCCCTAACGTCCCTAAGGTCCTTAAGCCCTCTAACGCCCTCTAATGCCCTCTAACGCCCTCTAACGCCGAATAATCCGCCCAAAAGAGCGCTCGCTCGCCCTTCGGCGCAGTCCTTCCCTAAAATCCAGAGT
>CAKTOT010000133.1 GCA_934590135.1 uncultured Muribaculaceae bacterium | reverse complement strand
GCAACGATGACCGCCCCAAAGATACGGCCGGACGCATAGTGCCGCGAGACAAGGAACTTGAGCAAGCCGTCTTGGGCGCCATGATGCTCGAAAAGGATGCCTACACCACCGTATGCGATTTGCTCAAGCCCGAGAGCTTCTACGAGCCGGAACATCAAATGGTCTACGAGGCCATACAGACCCTTGCGGCGGCGCAGAAGCCCATAGACATGCTTACGGTCATCGAGCAACTTCGTGCCAACGATACACTCGACAAAGTCGGCGGTCCCGCATATATCGCCGAACTGACCGCGTGCATTACTTCGGCAGCGCATGTCGAATACCACGCACGTATAGTCGCACAGAAATATCTGGCGCGCGAGCTTATCAACTTTGCAGCCAATATCGAAGGGAAGGCCTACGATGAGACCAATGATGTAGACGACCTATTACAAGAAGCCGAAGGACGCCTTTTCGAAATATCGCAGCGTAATGTCAAGAAAGACGTGACGCAGATAGATCCGGTTATTTCTCAGGCTATTGATCAGATACAAATTGCCGCCAATCGCACTTCGGGCCTCTCCGGCCTCGAAAGCGGATTTCACGACCTGGACAAGCTTACTTCCGGATGGCAAAATTCCGACCTTATCATCATAGCCGCTCGCCCGGCTATGGGCAAGACCGCCTTTGTCCTGTCCATGGCCAAGAATATGGCCGTCAACTACAATACCCCTATCGCCGTATTCTCTCTTGAAATGTCCAACCTCCAGCTGGTCAACCGTTTGATATCCAATGTGTGCGAAATTGACGGTTCCAAAATCAAGAGCGGACAGCTTACGCCTATGGAATGGGAACAGCTGCTGGCGCGAATAAAGAACCTCAACGGGGCGCCGCTATACATTGACGATACACCTTCGTTGAGTATCTTCGAATTGCGCACCAAAGCCCGTCGCCTTGTACGCGAACACCATGTCAAGATGATAATCATAGACTACTTGCAGCTGATGAATGCCTCCGGAATGAAATTCGGGTCGCGCGAGCAGGAAGTCAGTATGATTTCACGCTCGCTCAAGCAATTGGCCAAAGAGCTCGATATACCCATAGTGGCATTGTCGCAGCTCAATCGTAGCGTCGAAAATCGTACGGACGGCAAGCGACCGCAGTTGAGCGATCTTCGTGAGTCCGGTGCGATCGAACAGGACGCCGACATCGTGTGTTTCATACACCGTCCCGAATACTATCTACACAGCGATACCGATGCCAACGGACGCGACATCCGCGACTTGGCCGAATTTATCGTGGCCAAGCATCGTAGCGGCTCGGTGGATGACATCGAATTGCGCTTCCGCAAACGTTTTGCACGTTTCGAAAACCTCAACGAAGACCGTCCCGTCACCCATATCGATTCCGTGCAGTCATCGCTAAACAGTGGCGCGGCAGTGCCTGTGAGCTCGGCTCCGTCCGCCGGAGTAATGTCTACGTCCGCATCTCAGACCGGAGCGACTATCGGCGGAAATGACCCCCTCGGCGGCCCTTTGCCCGAAGCTGACTTTTGAACGAACCGGACTTTCCGGGGGACTCGGTGGCAACGACAAACACAACTTCTATCCATATAACACCAATGAATAAGCGTAGTCTTGTATCAATCTCCGACATCGGCCGGGACGAGATTTTGACACTATTGGAGCAGGCCGCTGATTTTGAACGCAATCCCAATCGTCGATTGCTGGAAGGACGCGTTGTGGCCACGCTATTCTTCGAGCCCTCCACGCGTACGCGTCTCAGTTTCGAAACCGCTGTCAACCGCCTCGGCGGACGTGTCATCGGATTCAGCGATGCCGCCAACACCTCTACATCCAAAGGTGAAACCCTCAAGGACACCATCAAGATGGTCTCCAATTATGTCGACCTTATTATTATGCGACATCACCTTGAAGGAGCGGCGCGTTATGCCTCCGAAGTCACGGATGTCCCCGTCATCAATGCCGGGGACGGCGCCAACCAGCATCCGTCACAGACTATGCTCGACCTCTATTCCATATACAAAACCCAAGGCCGTCTTGACAACCTCGATATTACACTTGTGGGCGACCTCAAGTACGGACGCACCGTCCATTCGATGCTCCAAGCCATGCGATGGTTTGACAGCCGTTTTCGCTTTGTCGCTTGCCCGGAATTGCAGATGCCGCCTCAATATACCGAGTTTTGCCGCACCCATGGTATAAGCTACACCGAACATACCGACTTCTCACCCGAGGTGATACGTAACAGCGACATAATATATATGACACGCGTCCAGCGCGAGCGCTTTACCGATATTATGGAATACGAACGCGTCAAGAATTGTTACACGCTCAAAGCCTCGATGCTTGAGGGTGCACGTCCGAATATGCGCATTCTTCACCCGCTACCGCGCGTGGGCGAGATAGATCGTGACGTCGATGACAATCCCCACGCCTATTACTTTGAACAGGCTCGCAACGGCCTGTATGCACGTCAAGCCATTATTTGCCGAGCCCTCGGCATAAATTCTGACGACATCTGAATATCGACCCTCAAACACAGAATACACTATGACTTGCGATAAAAAAGAACTTGCCGTAGCCGCCCTGCGCAACGGCACCGTTATCGACCATATACCTTCGGCAGCGCTCTTCAAGGCCGTGCGCGTGTTGGGTATCGAGAATATGGACAAATATGTCACCATAGGCTACAACTTGCAAAGCAATAAGCTTGGACGTAAAGGCATCATCAAGGTGGCGGACATTGAATTTTCACAGGAAGAACTTGACCGTATTGCATTGTTTGCGCCCACGGCGGTGGTCAACATTATACGCGACTACGAGGTTGTCGAAAAACGCCCTGTTACACTGTCGGATGATATCGTGGGCATCGTACGCTGCGCCAACCCAAAGTGCATCACCAACAACGAGCCTATGGACACCCATTTTCATGTAGTGTCGCGCGACCCGGTGGTTATCAGATGTCATTATTGTACCTGTAGCGTCGCAGGCAAGGACGCGCATATACTGTGAAGCAAGTTTGGAGGGCCGGGACTATGCTCAATCCCGTGCCTGCGGTATTGGTCAGCTGTGGCAATGCCGAGCGAAACAACCTGTTCACCGTAGCTTGGACCGGGACGATATGCTCCGATCCGGCGATGCTTTCCATCTCGGTACGCCCAAGCCGCTACTCTTACGACTTGATTAAAGAGAGCATGGAATTTACGGTTAATCTGACCACGGCCGACATGGCAATGGCCACGGACTACTGCGGCGTCCGTTCGGGCCGCGACCAAGACAAATGGGCTGCGTGTTCGCTCACGCGAGCTAAGGGCGTGGCCGTTGCGTGCCCCTGCGTGTCCGAGAGCCCGGTGAGTATTGAGTGCCGAGTGCGCGACATTATGCACTTGGGCACGCACGACCTGTTTATAGCCGAGGTGTTGGACGTATTGGCTGATGACGCCTACATTGATCCAACCACCGGGGCTCTGGATATGGAGCGTCTCGAAATGCTTGTCTACTGTCACGGCAAGTATTATGCTATGGGCCGAAACCTTGGCTTCTTCGGCTTTTCAGTCAAAAAGAAGAAATGAGTCGTACACAATCATCAAAAGAAATAAGAGACGAAAAGCAGCGCAAGAGTCTTCCCGATGTTGCAGCGAATAAGACCGAGTCGATGACGGGCGTATTCAAAGGCTCGGAACCTCGTTCCTTGCAGCTTTTGGCCCCGGCGCGTGATGCCGATACGGCCATTGTCGCCATAGACCATGGCGCAGATGCAGTGTATATGGGCGCTCCTTCGCATGGTGCAAGGGCTGCGGCGGCCAACAGCATAGACGATATCCGCCGCGCCTGCTTGTATGCACACCGATATAATGCGCGTATCTATGTGACGGTCAATACAATAATTTACGATGACGAGCTTGATGATGTGCGCCGTATGGTATGGGAACTTTATCGCGCAGGCGTAGAT
>CAKTOT010000132.1 GCA_934590135.1 uncultured Muribaculaceae bacterium | reverse complement strand
TCTCAAAACGAATTTTTGCTTTGATTCTTTCTTTTGAAAACAATATCAGAGAATTGTACATTAATTAAATAAAGTGCCTTCAGCACAGTCTAAATATAGAATCAAATATCATCCATCCGAGAACGCCTATTTGCGTCATCTGCAGCCATATCGTGATAATCTATATGTAATAGATATTTCTCATAATACGAGGTGTCTTTACTTATAAAAACACTAATATATCCTATCACCTCATTGTCTTCTTTTCCTAATACACTTATTGTAATCGAAGGATAACCATTATACGTATCAGGAATTATAATAGAATTATCCTGATATTTATCTATAAACATCGATTTGAATTCCTCGTATACAGACTTCACCATTTCCTCTGAGTAATTTGTGTTAATAGCCTTAACACGATACACCTTATTACTTGATGGTGTATACCATACAACTATTTGACAATCCTCTCCTGCGAATGTACCTGTAAAATTTCTTTGTCCTTTAGGAGCATACTTATTATCACCGGACAACTTACACCCTTTTGCACAAAGTTTCTGCTGGAATACACTTATCGTTGTATTCATCGGTATGCCCATAAACTTAAGTTTCTCTTTTGGCGCGGCAAAGGATATTATTGAGCAAACAATTGCGACTAAAAGTACCGTAATTCTATTCATAATCCAACTTGTATTAGAGTTCTTACTGTTGTATCGTCTCGACCGGGGCTTCGAGTATCTGTGCACTAATGGTATCGGCGGTATGTATCAGCGCCACCAACGGCGTCTTGGCGCACGCGGCACGATACGAACGCTCCTGCTCGTAACTATTGGCAGCCAAATCCCAAGGGCCCATGTGCCAGCGTATGGCCATAAGCTCTTCGTCTTCGAGGTCGAGGCCGCTGCGCAATAGCATTATCACCGATTTCTCTCCGTGTCCGAGGGGGAATTTGGAGTAGTCTACCTGATATTCGTCAAACTTTTCATACTGTCCCACTTCGTTACGGCGTGCTCGTTGAACCTTGTGATAGATATCGGTTTTGCATACATCATGCAGCAATGCCGCAATGGCGATGGATGCCACGGGCATACGCGCTTCCAGATCGGGCCGCAGCGTCAATAGCGACGCACGAACAGCCATAGCCGCATCGTAGACACACAGCGAGTGTTCCAGCAGTCCGCCGGGATGATTGAAGTGATTGCGCACGGACGCCGGAGCTTCAAAGAATCCCCAGCTCTCCAGGTCCTGGATTACATAATCCATATTTTCGCGGCCCGTAGCCGTAAGGGTATCTATAAATCGCTGTTTCTTTTGTTCTAATGTTTCTTCGCTGAATGTTGACATTTTTATATTTTCGCGTTTCTGTATTTTACAAAGTTATAATATGGGCGAGAGCAGGCGTACCACCGATTCGGCAACCTTGAGCGAACGGCGGCGACGTGCCCACGTGGCCTGATACAACCGCGTGCATTGGCGCATATCACGATGGAAAATCTCCGCCATTTCCTGAGTGAAGCGCGGCGAATACACAAAGAGATTTGCCTCGAAATTGTGCTCGAAGCTACGGAAGTCAAAGTTTGTAGAGCCAACAGATGCTATTTCGTCATCAACGATAAGCGTCTTGGCATGCATCATTCCGGGATTGTAGAGATATATCTTGATGCCGGCGCGCAGACACTCGGCAATATAGGAGAACGAGGCGTATTGCATCAGTCGCGAGTCGGTGCGTCGCGGCATCATTATGCGCACATCCACACGCGCCAAAGCCGCCGTCTGCAAGGCCTTGAGCAAGCCCTCGGTGGGCAGGAAGTACGGCGTCTGTATGTATACACGATGGCGTGCATTGGCTATGGCCTTATGGAACATCATTGCGATATTGCTCCATTGCGATGTAGGCCCGGAGGTGATAAGCTGTGCGCCCATATCTCCGGGAGCAGGATTGTCTTGCTCCACACTCTCTTCCAGCAGCGGCTGCCCCATAAAGTTCCAGTCCACGGCAAAAGCGTATTGCA
The DNA here is from genome assembly GCA_934590135.1 of uncultured Muribaculaceae bacterium. Classification (GTDB taxonomy): domain Bacteria; phylum Bacteroidota; class Bacteroidia; order Bacteroidales; family Muribaculaceae; genus CAG-873. Next base: position 1,961 of record CAKTOT010000132.1, on the reverse strand, counting down.
ACGAGGCCACGGCCGGCCCTACAAGCCGCAGATGCGTGTCGCGCCAGCTGTCAAAACACTTGCCTCCGGTGATATAGCGGTCGGCAATATTCATTCCGCCGATATACCCCACTTCGCCATCGATGACGCATATCTTGCGGTGGTTGCGCCAGTTGATGCGCGTACCAAAGGGCGGGAACGAAACCTTAAAGAACGGGTAAACCTCTATACCCGCCGCACGCATACGCTTGAAATAGCGACGCCCGGTCTCCAGCGACCCTACATTGTCATATATGATATGCACCGACACTCCGGCATGCGCACGCTCTATGAGGACGTCCGCCACGCGAGTGCCTATCTCGTCGTCCTGTATTATGTAGTATTGCAGATTGATGTAGCGTTTGGCATTGCGCAAGTCTTCGATAAGTGCTTCAAACTTGGACGCTCCGTCCGTATACACCTTTATATCATTGCCGGGATAGTACTCGGCCGATTCCAACGATTTGGCCAGACGTATTTGCTGCTGTGCTTCCGCCGAAAGTTCGTATTCATTAGCCTCGGTCATGGCTGCGCGTTCGGCACGTCTGAGCCGGCGACGATTGCGGCGCGAAATCATTCGGGTATTCTTGATGCTGCGCCCGAAGAACAGGTATAGTACCACCCCGACAAGCGGCAGCAGGATAAGCACGGTCACCCACGCCAACGACTTGACCGGATTGCGATTTTCGCTGACAATCACGCACAATATCACTATCACGGTGATGGCATATATGGTCATCAACGTGTAGTATATCCAACTGTAATCAAAGCTTATATACAAAGCATCCATGGGACATGGCACTAATCGAAGGCGCAATTTGCCTCTTCACCACAAATTTACGCACAATTTAACAGCGCAACATCACCGTTACGAATAATTAACACATAGCACCCGTCCCATGACAGCGAAGACTGCTGCCGCAGTCATCCACCGGCACAGACATACTGAATGAAACACTACTCGTCCATTTTTAATAGGAAGTAGTGCAGAAGGATTATAGTTCGTCAATATCAAAACCTCCTTTAGTGATGAAGTCGCGAAGAAGGCCGTCTGCTTTAGCAGAGACTTGGAACGGGAGAACGGGAGTGCCTCCGTTTAGAGTTTCGAGGAATTGGCGAGCCTTCGATTTGTCGAGGGTTTCGACAAGTTCTGAGTAATGACCGCCTTGGTTGAGCATATTGTCGGGCAGATGCAGACCGATGATGTGGCGAAGTTTATCCTCGCTGACCCCCAAAGCCTCGGCGAAGCGGTGGATTTGGTCGTTCTTTGCAGCGGCACGATAATCGCCAATATAATCCGATAAGGATTTACCGGGGTCGATTTCATCGCGGCTGATGCGTCCCTGCTGAATGTCATTTAGAAATATGCCGGCATATTTCTGATCTTCGGCAGAGAGGTGCGCGAAAGAGCTGTGAAGCTCCTTTCGCACCGCTTCAAGCACTTCGGTTTCCTCGTTGTTGTAGAACGCATCGAGGTACTTATGAAAGCGAGAGTTCATATAAGCAGAGTCTATAAGACCTGTGTCTATCTCCACAAGATAAGGCTCAATTTCATAAGGCACATCTTCTGTCGGGCCGGGACCCGGACCTCCTCCTTTGTAAAGTTCTTTGTATCGTTGGGCGAGCGTGTAATAAGTAAGCTCGTCAAAATCTATCGTAGCGGTATGTTTTTTGCCGTCCTCGGCAGTCCACTTATAGCGTTTCTTATTCCACGAGAAGCCTTGCATTTTAGCGGCATCAAGGAAGGCGTTAAGATTGCGCCACTCGCGAGCGAAGCGAGCGCGGACGCTATCTTCGGCAGGCAGAGAAGCCAAATCTTCGATACCCGCTCGTTCAAACATATAAGAGATTTCTCGAAAACATTGATTCATCAATTCGATGTTATGGCCGAGCTTAGTTACGAATATGCCTTGCGGCTTGCCGTGAGCATAGAGGGCGAAAGC
>CAKTOT010000131.1 GCA_934590135.1 uncultured Muribaculaceae bacterium | reverse complement strand
CCCACTCGGTGAAGCAGCGATACAGTTTGAGCCATCCGCAGCCGGGCATACGCGCGGCGCCGTCATCCGAGGCGGACGTCGTTTCTCGGGCGGACGCATCGCACGCGCAGCCGGGTGTGTTCGCTGTGTTCGCTGTGTTCGCTGTGTCGAGGGCGTCGAGGGTGTCGAGGGCGTTTCTCATGATGTCTTGTTTTGTTTTCATGGTGATGTGTGTTTTATGATTGATAAATATTGGTGAATGATAATTTTTGGCGACTGCAAAGCGGTCGCAACATTTGTATGCCGCAAAGATAGTAAATATTTTTGAGACCTCCAAATTTGCCACGCACAAATTTGCCGATACATAGGCCGAAATTGGAATATCTTGCAAACAGCCAATGAAAATTTCCGAGATTTTAGCGGCTGAAATCCAAAGATTTTTAGTAACTTTGCGGCGATTTTGCACCGGCGCACCACTGCGAAGGCGCTTTCGGTGTCGGCAAACACGTGCCGCGCACCGCCACAACTATGAGTATGTAAGTAATCATCGATATATAACGATATGATTAAAATCACATTCCCCGACAACAGCGTCAAAGAATACGCCAAAGGCACGACGCCGTTAGAAATAGCCAAGAGCATCAGCGAGCGCCTCGCCTCCGAGGTGCTGGCCGCCACCGTCAACGACGAAGCATGGGATCTGACACGCCCCATAGAGAGCGATGCCACGCTCACGCTTCACAAATGGGACGACCCCGAAGCCAAGCACGCATTCTGGCACACCAGTGCCCACCTGCTGGCCGAAGCACTGCAAGACCTCTTCCCCGGCGTCAAGTTCGGCATAGGCCCGGCCATCGAAAACGGATTCTACTACGACATCGACCCCGCCGGCAATTCCATCACCGCCGCCGACTTCCCGCGCATCGAAGCCAAGATGCTCGAACTGGCACGCACCGGCAACCCCGTGGTACGCCGCGACATCACCAAGGCCGACGCCCTCAAACTCTTCGGCGACCGCGGCGAGAAATACAAGTGCGAACTCATCAGCGAACTCGAAGACGGACACATCACCACATACACCCAAGGCACATTCACCGACCTGTGCCGCGGCCCGCACATCCCCACCGTAGCACCCATCAAGGCGGTGAAAATCACCTCCCTGGCCGGCGCATACTGGCGCGGCGACGAAAAACGCGACCAGCTCACCCGCGTATACGGCATCTCCTTCCCCAAGAAAAAGATGCTGGACGAGTACCTCGCAATGGTCGAAGAAGCCAAGAAACGCGACCACCGCAAAATCGGCAAAGAACTCGAGCTGTTCACTTTCAGCTCCAACGTCGGCGCCGGTCTGCCGCTGTGGTTGCCCAAAGGCGCCGCTCTGCGCGACCGCCTCGAGCAATTCCTCCGTCGCATCCAGAAAAAATACGGTTACCAGCAGGTAATCACCCCCCATATAGGCAGCAAGATGCTGTACGTCACCTCCGGACACTACGCCAAGTACGGCAAAGACTCATTCCAACCCATACACACCCCCGAGGAAGGCGAAGAGTACCTGCTCAAGCCCATGAACTGCCCCCACCACTGCGAAATATTCCGCGCCTTCCCCCGCAGCTATCGCGAACTGCCCCTGCGTATCGCCGAATTCGGCACTGTATACCGCTACGAGCAGTCGGGCGAGCTCCACGGACTGACACGCGTACGCGGATTTACGCAAGACGATGCACACATCTTCTGCGCCCCCGAACAAATCAAAGACGAGTTCCTCAAAGTGATGGACATCATCTTCTACATCTTCAAGGCACTCAAATTTGACAACTTCGAAGCACAAATCTCACTGCGCGACCCCGCACACAAAGAGAAATACATCGGCAGCGACGAAAACTGGCACTTGGCCGAAACAGCCATCATCGAAGCCTGCGAAGAAAAAGGCCTCAAGGCACGCAAAGAACTCGGCGAAGCCGCATTCTACGGCCCCAAGCTCGACTTCATGGTCAAAGACGCCATCGGCCGCCGCTGGCAGCTCGGCACAATCCAGGTAGACTACAACCTGCCCGAACGCTTCGGCCTCGAATACACCGGCGCCGACAACCTCAAGCACCGCCCCGTGATGATACACCGCGCACCCTTCGGGTCGCTCGAACGCTTCGTGGCCGTACTGCTCGAGCACACCGCCGGACACCTGCCTCTATGGCTCGCCCCCGACCAGGTAGTCGTACTGCCCATCTCCGAGAAATTCAACGACTATGCACGCAAAGTCGCCGACCAACTCGACCAAGCAGACATCCGCACCATCATCGACGACCGTAACGAGAAAATCGGCAAGAAAATTCGCGAAAACGAGCTCAAACGCATACCCTACATGCTCATCGTAGGCGAAAAAGAGCAAGAAAACGGCGAAGTTTCGGTAAGAAAACAAGGCCAAGGTGACCAAGGTTCGATGAAAATTAGTACCTTTGCCGAGCAAATAGCACAAGACGTCAAGGACTCCGTAGGACACTAAAGCCCTGCGAAGCCTTTAACGCACACAATATTAACATAATACACAACACTCACACCCACTGAATGGAGAAAAAACCCTATCATCCCGGCCCGCGGCCTCCGCGCCCCTCGGGCCCCCGTCCCCCAATGACGCGTCGCGGCGAAAAGCCCGCCAACCCCAACCTCATCAACGAGCAAATTCGCGCACGCGAAGTACGCCTCGTAGGTGACAACGTCACACCGGGCATATACTCCATTCACGACGCCCTGCACCAGGCCGAGGAACTCGAGCTGGACCTCGTGGAAATATCCCCGACTGCCGAACCGCCGGTATGCAAGATACTTGACTACCAAAAGTACCTGTACCAGCAAAAGAAAAAGCAGAAAGAGATCAAAGCCAAGGCCACCAAAGTCGTCATCAAAGAAATACGATTCGGCCCCCAGACAGACGACCACGACTACAACTTCAAGCTGCGCCACGCCATAGGATTCCTTCAAGAAGGCGCCAAAGTCAAAGCCTACGTCTTCTTCAAAGGACGCTCGATACTCTTCAAGGAACAAGGCGAAGTACTGCTGCTGCGATTCGCCAACGACCTCGAAGAATACGGCAAAGTAGACCAAATGCCCCTTTTGGAAGGCAAACGCATGATTATCATGCTGTCTCCCAAGAAGAAATAAATACAACACTATTAATAATTAAACATCACAACATGCCCAAGATTAAGACTAACGCCGGTGCCAAAAAGAGGTTCGCCCTTACCGGCTCAGGAAAGATCAAAAGAAAACATGCTTACAAGAGCCACATCTTGACCAAAAAGACCAAGAAGCAGAAACGCAACCTGACCCACTTCGGCCTGGTAGCCAAGACCGACGTCAACAACGTCAAGGCCCTGCTGGCTCTCAAATAAGGAGCATCACCCACCCGCGCCGCCGCTTCCCCCATGCGCAACGCAGCATCGGCACCTAAGCATGGCCCTGCTCCGGAACACAGCGCACAGGCACTCATCCGACGACGCAAAACCATCTCTTTTACACATTTACTAACCGAATGTACAGCGTAACAATACACTAAGAGCAATACAAGCCGCTGTCATTCAAAACACTCAAAAGAAATGCCAAGATCAGTAAACCACGTAGCATCTCGTGCTCGCCGTAAAAAAATCCTGAAACTTACACGCGGCTACTTTGGCTGCCGCCGCAACGTCTGGACCGTCGCCAAAAACACTTGGGAAAAAGGTCTGACCTACGCCTATCGCGACCGCAAGCAAAAGAAACGCAACTTCCGCGCACTGTGGATCCAGCGTATCAACGCTGCCGCTCGCATCGAAGGCCTCAGCTACTCCCAGCTCATGGGCCTCATCCACAAGGCCGGCATCGAAATCAACCGCAAAGTCCTCGCCGACCTCGCACTCAACAACCCCGCAGCCTTCAAGGCAGTTGTAGACAAAGTTCGCAACGCCTAAGACTATAAGCGACACACTACGCGGCGGCGCGATTCCCCACACGGGAAATCGCGCCGCCGCCGTCTTTTATCTCACACAACAAGCCTATACCACGCGCCGACACGCACGCGGCCAC
>CAKTOT010000130.1 GCA_934590135.1 uncultured Muribaculaceae bacterium | reverse complement strand
ATTAGGCTTTTCCTCTCCAAAAGTTGAGTTCTACAAAATGATTCATTAATTTTGCACTTGCCACTTGACTCTACACCACCCGCATTACTATATCTGCGCTGCTTGACCCGGTGTTGAAACGCCTGACACATCAGCCTAAATGCGGCCTGAGGTTGTCCAAATGCGATATGGGGTTGCTGAAATGCGACCATTGGCATCCTTTTTGCCGATACATTTGTTGTATAATCAGTACATGCATATTATTCACTTTACACACATACAACTATGATTAACAACAAACTCGAAGATGCCATCAACGTTCAAATTAACAAGGAACTATGGTCGGCATATCTGTATCTGGCTATGGCTATGAACTTTGAATACGCCGGTCTGCCCGGTATCGCCAACTGGTTCCGCGTTCAGACCAAGGAAGAACAGGCCCATGCCGAGATATTCATCAATTACCTCAACTCGCGCGGCGGACGCGTACGTCTGCAGCCCATTGAGGCCGTTCCCGACAGCTGGGATACACCTCTGGCCGCTTTCGAACACACCTTGAAACACGAGCAGACAGTCACTTCGCTCATCAACAACCTGTACGCATTGGCCGAAGCCGAACACGACTATGCCACACGCGGCAAACTCGACTGGTTTGTCTCCGAGCAGGTCGAAGAAGAGGAGAACGCTCATCGGCTTATCGACCGCCTGCGCCTCATCGGCAACGACGGTATGGCATTGTATGCTCTCGACCAAGAACTGGCCGCACGTGTATACGTCGTGCCCGCACCGCTGGCTGCCGCCTCGAACAACTGATAAGCGCCCAACGCAGATTCTAAAAGCACACAAAAGACCGACACGCCTTGTCCGCGTGCCGGTCTTTTTTTGCTGTCTGATAAAACTATTTTGAGGTATTGTATGGAGTTATTGCCTTAAGTGGTGGTAGTGTTTCATTCAGTGTGTCCGAGGCAAGTATGCTCAAGCTTGTAGGCCCCGGATGATTATGCAAAGTTACACATTCTGAAAGCAATTCGTCCGGGACACCTTTCGGTGTCTCGGACGAATATCGTTCGTAAGTTATAGATCTTTGGGGGGGGGGGGAAATCTAATCGATGACGTACGTCTTATTTGATGTAGACTTTCTCGGCGGTGTTGCCGGTGACGCGGATGTATATGCCGGATGCGGGATTGGCCACGGGCATGCCTTGCAGGTTGAAGTAGCGTGTTTGTGTGTCTGCATCGGCGGAGATGTCATCGACGCCGGTGGTGCTCATTCCGGAAATGCGAAGGATACCGTTGGTTTGGCTACCGGGGGTATATTCGACGGTGAACACTGCATGGTCGATGCGGGCCACGTGTCCGATGTTAGTATTGGGGTGGGTGCTGAAGACGTAGTGATTTTCCTGCAATGGGTCGTATACGAGGGTGAACTCGCTGCGTCCGTTTTTGCCTACGTATGCGTATACGTCTTTGCCGTTGCCGTCCTTGACACCGGTGGATGGTTCGCCCTTGATGGCGGAGACTGAGGCGTTGATGCTGTTGCCTACGTATCCGGTGGAAGTCTCCGGATCGATGCACTCGTCGGCGCTTGCGCCAAAGTATGTGCCACCGTTGTTGGCCTTGCCATCGCGGATGTAGAAGGTGCCTTGGAGGTCGTTGACGCTGAGCGTATAGCGTCCGTCACCTTCGTAGGTGAAGGGCATGGCGACTTCGGCTCCGCCGATTTCGTTAGACTTCATAACCAAGTACAAGTCTTCGTAGGGCTTGCTTGCTGTGTAATAGCCTTCGCGGAAGAGGTCGATGGCGCGGCGTTGAGTGTCGGCTATTTTGTTGTATGCGGCGAAGCGAGTCGCATCTTCGTTGTATACAAATTCGCGGTCGGTGCCGTTGAAGGTCACGTATGCGTTGCCGTCACTCAGGTCTATGGTTGCCGGAATTGCCGCGCTCTTATCGGTGGTGAAAGCAAGACCGTTTTCGTAGTCTTTTATGCTCTTCTTGTACTTGGGTATGATGTATCCCTTTTCGCTATTGTATAATTTGAGGTACCACCCGTCGGTGGCGTTGCCTTCGAGCGTGACGCACTGAGCCTTGGTGATATCGCCGTTGATTACGCCGTAGGTGTTGTTGCATTTGACTTTGATGGATTCAAGACCGCCGTTGGAGGATACTCCGGAGGTCATCATGCTGAGTGTTGTCGAGGCGCTGCCGTTAGGGGCGTAAGCCACGATTACATTGAGGCCATCGGTGAGCTGTGAGGCGTCTTGGATGCGTATCCAACCGGAGGCGGTGTATGTTTCGCCGGAGAAGACGTAGGTGGCGGCGTTGATGACGGCGCCGGCATCATTGACGGCGTAGGCGTTGATGGTCACGACGTTGCCGTCGGCGGGCTTGGCGACGTCTATGCCTTGTGCGTCATCGTAGACGATATGGTTGTCACCCTGGGCAGTGTACCCGCCTATGGTGTAGTACAGCGTCGGAGCGGGATATGCCTCGGCATCGGCAGCCAGTTTTACGTTGAACACCTCGCTTTCGGAGTACGTGCCTTCCGTTTTGCTGAAGGTGATGGCTGTGGGCGCCACGTGGTCTTTGTCGTTGAAGACTATGGATACCGGTTCGGCAGCCACTCGTCCACCGGGGTTAACGGCTATGGCGTTGATGGTCACTGTTTGCGGAATTGAACGTGCCAGTGTGAAGCCTTTCTCGGGATTATATGTTTCGGTGTTTTCGGCGCCCGGAACGGGGGTGCTGCCGTCGCGTGTGTAGTATATGACGGGTGCGGGTAGGGCCTTGTCATCGGCGACAATTTTTACCGAGACGGTTTGTCCGATGACGGCTTCGGTCTTATTGGGCTTGATGGTCAGCGAGGTGGGTGCCACGACCTTGGTCAAGGCGAAAGTCATAGACGAAAATACGGGGTTGTTGAGATTTGTTCCGGGTGTCAGGTCTATGGATGTAGCCCCTTGTGGGAATTCGCGGAAGGTCTTGGCTGCGAGGTCTTCGCCGTTGATGGCCATAGCCGGGTTGTCGTATGTCTTTGTGGGAGCGTATGATGCGCGAACAATGACATAGCCTTCGGGTGCTTGAACGGTAATGGGAACGCCGCTGGCCTTGGTGACGGTGAGGTTGGTGGCCTTGTCGGTGGTCTCGTCGACGTTGTTGGAGGGATAGTTGGAATTTCCGAGGGTGCCTACGGAGGTGGCAAAAGTGTAGGTGACGCCGTCTATGGGTTCGGAAACCCAGTCGGCCTTTGTGTTGGAGTTGTAGGTGATTTTAGCTTGCTTGTAGAAGCGTACTGTGGCGTAAGTGTAGGGCGAAGTCACTGTCAGAGTGAACGATGCTTCGGCGGCGTTATACTTGCCGGTTTTGTCGGAGAATGCCTTTATGGTGGTAGTGCCTATGGCCAGAGGTGTGATGACGCCGTTTTCGACCATGGCTATCTTGTTGTCTTCCGAGCTCCAGTAGATAGTGCCATCGCCGGTGGATATGGCTTTGAACTCGGTGGCTCCGTCTTCGAGGGCTAATGATGCGCCTTCCGTGTCGATGGTATTGCCTTTGGAGTCCTTGACGGTGATGACTGCATCGTTGCGCGTAAATGTGACGGTGGCGCTACCCGAGGCTTCGCCTGAGTCGTTATGGGCCAGTGCGTTGACGGTGACGACTTTGCTGTCTTCATTGTCGGTGAGAGCATCGCAGGTCACGTTGAAGGCTTTGGTGTACTTGGCGCTTTCGGTAGTGGGAACGGTGCCGTCTACGGTGTAATAGATGTCCGGCGCGGGCGTGCCGTCGGCGGCGATGGTCACGCTGACGTTTTCGCCGACCTTAGCTTCGGCTTTGGCCGGGGTGATGGTCACGGCCTTAGGTGCTTCCGGCACGATAGGCGCGTCAGGCACCAGAACGAAAGTCATAGTATTAATGTCGGTGCGGTCCGAACCTTGTGGTGCAATGGTTATACTGCTTGCCGTGGGGTCGAAAGAGGTGGCCATGTTGGCTTTGACGTTAGTCCCATTAATTTTGATTGCGGCATCAGCCTCTGCACTTTGAATTGTATATCCGGATGGGGCACTTATAGATATAGCGTTGCTTTTATAGAGCCGTAACTCAGAGTCTCCATATTGATTTGTCGCGGCATTACCAGAACCTGTGGATTGGGTCTCAAAAGTAAGTGTTACGCCATTTATAGGTTCGGATACCCATTTTATCGTTTTGCCTTTTGAGTAGGTAAATTTGGTCTGGTTCTTGAAGATGACGGTAGCGGTGATGTTTCCGCCGGGGACTGGAGTGT
>CAKTOT010000129.1 GCA_934590135.1 uncultured Muribaculaceae bacterium | reverse complement strand
GGTGGGCGCTGAGGGATTCGAACCCCCGACCCTCTGCTTGTAAGGCAGACGCTCTGAACCAGCTGAGCTAAGCGCCCCTAAAATATGCTGTCGGCAAGAAAGGTCGATAACAATCGGGCCTCTGCCCCGAAGTATCTGTGTTTGCGTCTCTGTGAGAGAAACGTGGTGGGCGCTGAGGGATTCGAACCCCCGACCCTCTGCTTGTAAGGCAGACGCTCTGAACCAGCTGAGCTAAGCGCCCGGTTTCTCGCCGAAAGCGTTGCAAAGTTACGTACTTTCCTTGAACCCACAAAATTTTTTCGCGCTTTTTTTTGATGAAAAATTTTCGGTCCTTGCTTGCCCGGGTTCTTATATGGTCATTTTCAGTGCTTAATGTCGCCGTTAAAGACTTGTGTCGGCAGTGCATAATTTATGTTAAATCTCCAAAATCGGACTCTTGGGCTGTTTTCGATGGAATGGAATATCAAAATAGACTTGAGATAGACGGCCGAAACCAAAAACTGGCGATTTTCGGGAACAGACAGGCGTGCGCGCAATCAAAGGACATGTATGCTATTGCGGATTTCGGGGAAAAGGCGTACCTTTGCAGACGAAGAGAGCGACGACTCCGGCGAGACGTCTTGCTTTCGAATAATTCAGGGCACTCAGAAGACTCGGAGTGCTCCGAAATTTGGTGCATTGCATCGTACAAAGCAGAGAAAAGCAATAGAGCCGTAAGGCTTAATATCAATAACCCAATAAGTGCGTGGAAACTAAATACATCTTCGTGACCGGCGGCGTGGTTTCGTCGTTGGGCAAAGGCATCATTTCGTCATCACTGGCTTGCCTGCTCAAGGCTCGCGGTTATCGCGTGACCATACAAAAGTTTGATCCGTATATCAATATCGATCCCGGGACGCTGAACCCCTATGAGCATGGCGAATGCTATGTGACCGTAGACGGACACGAGGCCGACCTCGATTTGGGTCATTACGAGCGATTTACCGATATTCAGACCACGCGCGCCAACAACGTGACCACCGGCCGTGTCTATCAAAGCGTTATCAAGAAAGAACGCGAAGGTGTATACCTGGGCAAGACCGTGCAGATTGTTCCCCATATCACCGACGAGATTAAACGTAATGTCAAAGCATTGGGCAACACCGGGCGCTTTGACTTCGTAATTACAGAAATCGGCGGTACCGTGGGAGACATCGAGTCGCTGCCATACCTCGAAAGCGTACGCCAGTTGCGCTGGGAGCTCGGGCAAAACAGCCTGTGCATCCACCTGACCTACGTGCCGTATATCGCCGCTGCCAAGGAATTGAAAACCAAACCCACACAACACTCGGTCAAGCAATTGCAGGAAGTCGGTATACAACCGGACATCCTGGTACTGCGTACCGAGCATGACATCAATGCCGAGATGCGCCGCAAAATTGCATTGTTCTGCAACGTAGCGCCCGAGGCGGTCATCCAAAGTATAGACGTACCTTCGATATATAAGGTGCCGGTGACTATGCACCACCAGCATCTGGACGAGATAGTGTTGCGCAAGACCGGGCTTGAGCCGCAGGGCGAGCCGCACATGGCACCGTGGCACGACTTCCTTGAGCGAATGGACAACGCTACCGAGGTCGTAACCATAGGATTGGTAGGCAAGTATGTAGAATTGCAAGACGCATACAAGTCCATCAACGAGGCGCTTTTCCAATCCGCAACATATAACGATCGCCGACTTCAATTGGTGTCGATACATTCCGAGAAAGTCAACGAAGGCAATGTCGATGCGCTGCTAAGAGATATGGACGGCGTAGTCATCGCCCCCGGCTTCGGCAGCCGCGGCATTGAAGGCAAATTTATAGCCCTGCATTGGTGTCGTACACACAATATACCGACACTCGGTATATGCTTGGGTATGCAGTGTATGGTCATTGAGTTCGCTCGCAATGTCATGGGCCTCAAAGACGCCAATTCCACCGAGATGGATCCCGGCACGCCTGACAATGTCATAGACCTTATGGAGGAACAGAAGAGTATCACCGAAAAAGGCGGGACTATGCGACTGGGAGCTTACGATTGCAACCTGCGGTCGGGTTCCAAGGTCGCCGAGGCCTACGGCACCACCGAGGTGCGCGAACGCCATCGCCACCGTTTCGAGTTCAACGAAGCCTACCGTCAGCGCTTCGAGGAGGCCGGAATGCAATGTGTGGGCGAAAACCCGGAGACGCACCTTGTCGAGGTTGTCGAGTTGCCGCAATTACGTTGGTATATAGGCACGCAATACCATCCCGAGTATTCGTCCACGGTGTTGCATCCCAACCCGATATTCCTATCCTTTGTGCGTGCGGCCATAGCCTACGACAAGGACAAAAACAAGTGACCGAACAGTTAATGTATAACCGCAATAAAAGTATAACGGGCTAAGACGAGAGAGCATAGCGGACATACTGCGCAACCGGCCTTTCGGTTGCGAATTGCGATGTCAAGCCGAGTATCAAGATAAGCCCGACAAATAAACGAAAAAAACATTATAAACACCGCAAATGGATAAAAACACCCTTACAGGCCTGCTTTTGATGGGCGCCGTGCTTTTCGGCTTTATGTACTGCAACCGCAACAGCCAGGAACAGCGCCAAAAGGCCGCCACCGAACAACAGACCGATGCAACGACAGCTCAGGCCGCAGCCAAACCGCTTACGGGCGACAGCCTTCGCGGCGAGATGGCCAAGTATGTACGCAGCGCCGGCACCCTTGTCGATAGCACCGCTCGCACTTACACGTTGGCCACCAACGCCTTCGAACTCCGCACCGATAGCGTGGGCAACATCTCCGGAACAGTTATGGTAGGCGACACCAAGACTGCTGTAGACAGTATTATTGCCGCCCCTGCCGGCGACCCCGTATTGGGACGCGTGATGACTACACTCAACAACGAACGTGCCTACAAAGGTATGGCTCAATTTATGGACGCCGAAGCTAAGGCCGAGACCATCACACTTGGCGACAATAACCTGAAAGTTACTTTCAGCAGCCGCGGCGGACGCATCGCCTCCGTTACACTGCCCGGCTACAAAACCGAGACTACGACTCCGGCATCGCCCATTACGCTGTTTAACGACAGTACCAATAGCTATTCCTTTGAGTTTACGACCGTAGACCAGCAGCGTATCAATACCGCCGACCTCAATTTCAAGGCTACTCGCGTCAATGACAGCACCGTGCGTATGTCTCTGCCTTTGCCCGAAGGTGCCGAACTGGCTTTTGTGTACACCGTCATCCCGGACAAGTATATTGTCAAGATGGACATCGAGCAGCACAATATGGAAAGCGTCATACCCACCACGGTCACGACGATGCGTATGCTGTGGCATCAAACAATGATGCGCAACGAAAAAGGCCGGACCTTCGAGGAACGCAATAGCGCCATATATTACAAATTGCTCAACGAAAGCCCCGAAGACCTCTCGGCATTCTCCGACGAGAAAGAGAAGCTGCAAGGCAGTATCAAATGGATAGGCTTCAAAAACCAATTCTTCTCCAGTGCTTTGGTTGCACGCAAGAGCCTTGCCACGGCCGAGGTCGCAAGCACCCCCATAAAGGACGACGAGCGTATGCTCAAGGATATGTCGATGGATGCTACCTTCGAGTACTCTTCCAAAGACGATAAAGTTGCCGGCTTCGACTTCTACTTCGGTCCCAACGACTACCCGCTGCTGTCCTCGCTGGATGACGTCATCTCGCCCGATGAAGACCTCGAACTGACGCGCCTCGTGCCTCTGGGTTGGGGTATCTTCCGTTGGATCAATAAATTTATCGTCATACCAGTATTCAGCTTCCTCAGCGGATTTATCTCCAACTACGGTATCATCATCTTGCTGCTGACTATATTTATCAAGCTCATCCTCTTCCCCTTCACATACAAGAGCTATATGTCGCAGGCCAAGATGCGCGTTCTTGCCCCCGAAATCAAAGAAATCAACGAGAAATACCCCGGCCAGGAAAATGCTATGAAGCGCCAGCAAGAGACTATGAAGCTCTACTCGCGTGCCGGTGCCAGTCCGTTGTCCGGCTGTCTGCCGTTGCTGTTGCAGATGCCGGTGCTTATAGCAATGTTCTCCTTCTTCCCGTCGGCCATCGAGTTGCGCGGCCAATCCTTCCTGTGGGCACACGATCTTGCCGCTCCGGATGTAATCTTGACACTTCCCTTCAGTATCCCGTTCTATGGCAGCCATGTCAGCCTGTTCTGCTTACTGATGACCGTAGTCAATATTATATATACCCGCATCAATATGCAGAATCAGCCCGGCGGAACCAGTATGCCCGGCA
>CAKTOT010000128.1 GCA_934590135.1 uncultured Muribaculaceae bacterium | reverse complement strand
TAAATTACTAAATATCAGCGATATGTGCAACTTTTTCATTATAAATATTTTAAAAATTTAATTCAACCAACAGGTAAGGCTTATCTTTTCCAAATAGCCCTCGGTCTGGCTCTTGGCTGCCTATTGCAACTGGCAATGCCTTTTTTGACGCAATTTATAGTCGATAAAGGCATCAAACGGCACGACATCGGACTTATATGGCTGATACTTATCGGCGAAATGATGATTGTGGCCGGGCGCACAGCTACAGATTTTATACGCCGCTGGCTATTACTGCATATGTCCATGCGCATCAATATCAGCCTCGTCAGCGATTTCTTTATCAAGCTAATGAAATTGCCAATGTCCTTCTTCGAGTCCAGATTGTTAGGCGATTTGTTACAAAGAGTGGCCGACCATAGCCGTATACAGTCGTTTCTGACCGGACAGGTGCTCAATATAACCTTCGCAATGCTGAGCTTTGCGGTCTTCGGTATAGTATTGCTGATATACAACGGAGTGATTTTTGCCGTGTTTATGGGCGGCAGCATCGTTTATGCACTATGGATTATACGCTTTCTACAACGTCGTAAGACTCTTGACTACGAGACCTTTGAGTACGAGGCCGTCAGCCAAAGCAAGACATACGAAATGTTATCCGCGATGCCCGAAATCAAACTGCAGAACTGCGAAAAACGACGACGTTACGAATGGGAGGACGCACAAGCAGACCTCTTCGGGACACGCGTACGTGCGCTCAAGCTGCAACAAGTCCAAGAAACCGGAGCGATACTCATCAACGAAATCAAAAACATCCTGATTACCGTATTGTCGGCCACTGCCGTCATCGAAGGCGAAATTACACTTGGCATGATGCTGGCCATACAATATATTGTAGGGCAGCTCAACTCACCCATCGAACAACTGATGTCGTTTGTGTACTCATGTCAGGATATGCGCATATCGCTCGAACGAATAAACGAAGTTCATCGAGGCCAAAACGAAGAATCTTTAGCAGGATCGCGCACACAATTTGCCGAGTCGGGCGACATTGTATTCGACCACGTGTCATTCAAGTATGACCCCGATTTGCCGGAATATACATTGAACGACATCTGTATGTCCGTACCCAAAGGAAAGATAACTGCTATTGTCGGCGCCTCGGGCAGCGGCAAAAGCACATTGCTCAAACTAATCCTCGGGTACTATCCTCCATCGTCCGGTACAATAGACATCGCCGGTATCGACATCAGGGAATACAATCCGCGATGGTGGAGAAGCCAATGCGGTGTAGTGATGCAAAACGGATACATCTTCTCGGAAAGCATCGAGCGTAACATCGCTGCTGACGACTCCGATATAGACCGAGCCCAACTGGATTATGCCGCACGCGTGGCCAATATTTACGAATTCATACAATCGCTTCCTCTCAAGTATCACACCAAAATAGGAAACGAAGGTCTCGGACTAAGTCAAGGCCAAAAACAGCGCATACTCATCGCACGTGCCGTATATCGCTCGCCACAATACATAATGCTTGACGAAGCCACAAACTCACTGGACGCATCCAACGAGCGCGCAATTGTGGACAATCTTGCCGAATTTTTCCGCGGACGTACGGTCATCGTGATTGCACATCGACTATCGACAGTGCGTAATGCCGACCGAATAGTCGTACTCGACAAAGGCCGTATCGTTGAAACGGGTACACATGACACGCTTGTCCAATCACGCGGAGTGTATTTCAACCTTGTCAAAGACCAACTTGAACTCGGACATTGACGCAAACAGCTATGGACAAAAAGACACATACAGACAACGCGCAGCGTTCGCCCAAAATACAAAGTATGCTCGGCGAAAAACTTCCCGGAATAATCCGTTACGGCACCATCTTCATACTGGTCATATTCGTTATATTAGCCGTCATTGCCCTCCTGGTGCCGGTGTCAGAAAACGGCACAACCATATTCGGCCTTTTAGCCGACAAATAACAAATAATTTGGGTATTATCATCACATTCACTATCTTTGTTTCAAAGAACATTAAGCTAACGCATTGATAAATCAGCACATCTATGACATACCTCAACCGATTTAAATTCCCTTACACAACCGAGGAACATCTGTATCCCTACAGCATTTTGAGCCGTAAACAGTTCATGCAGATTGACTGCGAACCAATTACCATTCTATATGGCAGTAACGGCTCTGGCAAATCTACAATTCTGAATATAATCGCCCGCAAGCTCGGATTGGAAATGCTCGACCAAGGTAATGACTGCGGCCTTTTTCAAGGCCTTGTAGATCAGTGCGATTACAAGCTTTCAGCCCAATTAAAGAAAACCAGCTCGGTTCCGGATGGCAGTAAATTCATTAGAAGCGAAGACGTCATGCACGCCATCGTAAAACAACGAAAGCATAACGAAACCATAAAAAAGTGATGAAAGATAAGGCTCCTGAAATGTATGAGCACTTCTTTCACAACACTCCATCGGCAGACCATAAAGAATTGGTATGGGCTAAAGAAAAATACTGGGCAAGTATAATGAGCCAATTTGATGAATCGGAAAGTAACGGAGATGTTGCTATGCGTTATTTTAAGGATAGCATTGAATTCGATTGTTTGACACTACTTGACGAACCGGAGAACAGCCTTTCTCCTATGTTTCAAGAAGAATTAGCTGAAGACATATTGCATTTAGTCAAATATTTCAACTGTCAATTTATCATCGCCACCCACTCGCCATTCCTTTTGGCCATTCCGGGAGCAAAAATATATAATATGGACAACACTCCCGTTGACGTATGCCATTTCAATGAACTTGAGTCTGTCAAAGCATACAAAAGGCTATTTGCGAGGATGGACTAAACCAATATGTAAACAATCAAACCAACAAATAGCAACCGAGTTGCCTGCAAAGCAATGGCAGCATAAATAAAAAAACAGTTGCTATGAAAATATGGACGCGCTCTTTCAAAAAAAATATTAACTTTGCACCTGCAAAAGTGACTCACCAAGTTCGTCCCACAAATTACGATGCGCACCAATTTGATAAATGCTTTTGCTTTTTGAAGCAGCTACAATGACTATGGAACAGTCTCGGGACATCTATATCGATGTCTGTGATATACATACACACGTACATATCGCCGGAAACGAGGACGGTATGCCGCTTATTCTTATGCATGGCTGGGGGTGCAACGTGTCCACCGTAGCCTCCATAGAGTCAGTATGCGCCGCCAGCGGATGCCGCGTATACAACATCGACCTACCCGGATTCGGCCAAAGTTCCGAACCGCCGTCTGTATGGGGCGTCGAAGAATACACTCGCCATATCGAGACGCTTGCAAAGGAACTCGGCATCATACGTCCCATACTTGTCGGACATAGCTTCGGTGGACGTATATCCATACTAATGTCTTCGCGCAATGATGTGCGCGCCGTTATATTGGTAGACGCTGCCGGTATACGGCCACGTCACAGCCTCAAATATTACCTTAAAGTTTACAGCTACAAATTCGGACGATTTATGGCCTATACACTGCTGCCACGCTCAAAGGCCGAGGCCGTAGTCGAGCGTATGCGCCGGCGCCGCGGCTCGTCCGATTACGCTAATTCCACGCCTATGATGCGTGCAATACTCAGCCGCTGCGTCGGCGAAGACTTACGACACGTCATGCCTTCAATAAAGGCTCCTACACTGCTGGTATGGGGCGAAAACGACACCGCAACGCCTATCGGCGATGCTCGGATAATGGAAAAATCCATTGCAGATGCCGGATTGGTTTCCTTCGCCGGATGCGGGCACTATAGCTTCTTGGACAATCCTATCGGTTTCCGCTCCGTAGTTGCATCATTCCTCAACTCATTAAAAGACAACGTGCAATGACAACACAAATGACAATACTGGCATCCGCCGCCGCTTTGGCTATGGCCTTTGCGCTGTTCTTCGAACTGCGTCGCGACCTTATGATGCTACAACAAAACTCGTATCGCAACTCTCGGTATATGCAATGGCTTCGCGAGAGCGGCGACAGCACTTCGATGTCAAGACTATGCGTCTTGATTATATTCTTTGTAGGACTCACCAACTTGCATCTGTCTGTCGTAGCACTTGGATCGGCACTGCTATATGGCGTAATTCGGTCATGGCAATTGGCCACCAAACGCTACAAAAAGCCTCTGGTGATGACGCGGCGTGCCGCCAGAATAATGGCCACTTCATGCATCATTGTCATAGGTATTACCTGCGCCTCAACGCTGCTGATCGGCGATGTAATCGTCGTCTTCGTCTCTGAGGGGCGCATCCATGCTCCGGGCGTCAGGCGCAGCAGCCTCAGGCGCGACCCCCTCACGGCTTGCCGACAGTGCTCGCTCTACGATGGCGACC
>CAKTOT010000127.1 GCA_934590135.1 uncultured Muribaculaceae bacterium | reverse complement strand
ACTACTAAGGTAGTTATTTTCTGCCTTAGTGACTACTTCCTTTTTCTTTTTTTTCGATTTATTTAGGACAATATTGATAGATTGGACGAAAAAGGTATGGGTGCGCACGAGTTCCTATACAATATAGCCAAGGCCTTCGGGCTGAAAGGGGATGGTCTGCGGAGTTCGTTCTATCAAGATCTCGGGGACTCGGTGGGCATACGCATATCCGACCATACGGCGAATACTGATAATATTGCTATCAGGAACAGCAACAGCGAGGTGTACGGCCTTGTGGTGAAGCTCGGCGGACATCGTTTCAAGTCGCGTGCGGATGCTGATTATCTGGAGTACGTATACTATCCCGACCGCCTGGACGGAGCGCGACAGAGAGAGATTGTGGACGGGCTGAAAGGCTTTGTAGACAGCGGAGACTACACGTTGCTGCCGAAGCCCGACAGGGTAAATCGTTCCGGGCGATTTGAAGTATCAGATTCCAAGTACTCGGACGGTAGCGGTGAGAGCTATGATAAAGATAGTGAGCGCGAGGCGATGGCGTCACGGGCGCGAGAGCTGGGCGAGCGGCTGCATACGTCGGTGCGGGTGATACGTACTGAGGAGGAGGTAGCGGCGTTGCCGAGTGCACGACAGCGCGGTATGAAAGGCAGCTACAATCCGAAGACGGGCGAGGTGACCATAGTGTTGCCGAACCATGCGAATGTGGCGGACGTGGAGAATACGGTGCTGCACGAGGTTGTGGGGCATGATGGACTGCGTGTGCTCTTCCCGACAGAGGAGAAGCTGAACAATGCCCTTGACGAGCTGTACCGAGTGAGTGACGATGGCATCAAGGCAGATATAGACAGCAGAGCGCAGAAGACGTCTGAGGGCGAAACATCGGCGAAGACGCGCGAGCAGTACAGGCGTGAAGCGACAGAGGAATACGGCGCCGACTTGGCCGGGCGTATCGGCGAGGGTGGTTTTGAGCGGATGAGTGCTGCGGAGAAGACCTTCTGGGGACGTCTGACGGCGATGCTGCAGAAGGCATTGCAGCGCTTGCTGGACGGCTTGAAGATACGCGGCAAGCGCAAATGGAGCGACAAAGAATGGGCCTTTGTGCTGCACGAAGCGTTTAAGCGTAAGCGCCGGGGCGGCGGACGACCTACCGTATTCGATATGGCAGACACCGAGGTGATGCGTAGAAAGACCGGGTATGGCGTGGCGAAGTACGGGGATTATGGCCGAGAAGGAGGCGGAAATCAAAAAGAAACAGTAAATTTGCAGTATGGAAAAAGACTTGGACAAAATCAAAGTGAAGAACATCGCCGGCCCGAAGGCAGTACTGACGGCCGAGGAGTGGATGCAGACGCTGCCCGGAGATTGGCGGCCATATCTGACCGAAGCGCTATTCGAGTGTTCGAAAAAGGGATGGCCGTTAACAGAGAACAACATCCTGATGACAGCCAGAGAGATAGACGCGAAGCGGAATCCGAAAGGCTGGTAGCTGTAGCTAAAGCCAACGGTCTTTTCATCTCAAGAGAGAAGATAAAGGGCTTTGGCGAGCGCGTAAGCAGACAAGAGAGAGCGAGGTATATATAAACAATGATGCAGGCAAGGTCTACAAGGTAAAAGACCCATATGCGTCGGCGGCGATGAAGCTCGGAGTGCAGCCCGAGGATGCGATATACGAGTACCTTGTACACAATAAGTATTTCCCGGAGACAGCGTATACTTTTGAGGGCATTACGGACGACTTGGGAGATGTGCGCATAGTGCTGTCGCAGGACTTGGTGCGTTCGACAAAGCGTGCGAGTGCGCAGCAGGTTGCGGATTGTCTTGCACAGAAAGGGCTGAGGCGGATAGATGGCTACCACTTCGGCAACGATGAGATAGAGATTACGGATGTAGAGGGTGACAATGCGTTCATTGATGAGAATGGCAAGGTGCGTATTATAGACCCGGTGATAGACTTCAAGAAACCTGTCGAGGAGATATTGGGCGATGAGAGCCGTGATGGTGGCATGAAATTCCGGGATGGTGACGATATTGTGCGGAGCGACAAGGCGTTGGCGCGGGCGTTATACGAGCCGATAATACGGACAAGCAGGTATCAGATGACCGAGGCGTTCCAGGATAGTATGCTTGGGCTGAAGACGCTGTACAAGGCAGTTGAGAAAGCCAGTGGCAGCAATAGGGACATAGCCGATATACCCGGATACGAGAATGCCTACCTTGCCGAGAACCGCATGAGCAGTGTGGTGATGGAATCGCAGCGGATATATGCCGACAGGTATATGAAGCCGTTGACGGACGCCGTGGCCAAGTTGGCCGGCGGAATGCGCGGCAAGCAGCGCGTGATAGATTATATGATGGCCAAGCACGGGCTGGAGCGCAACGAGTATATGCGCAAGCAGGCCGAGGCTAACGGCGAGGCGACCGAGCGCGACTTTGCCGGGTTGACGGCGTTGACCGGCATAGGCGATTGGGCGTTGGCCGAGGACAAAGCGCGATGGGATGTCGAGGACTTCGAGAAAGAGAAAAGCGCCGAGGATATAGAGGCGTTGTGGAAGGCGGTGAATGCGGCCACCAAGAAGACGCTGAAGACCTTGTATGACGGTGGCATAATCAGTCGTGACACCTACGAGCAGGTGCGCGATATGTACGAGTACTACATACCGTTGCGCGGCTGGGACGAGACGACCTCGGATGAGGTGTATGCTTATCTACGTCAGCGCGGCGGCGATGGTGGCAGTGTAATCAAGAAAGCCAAGGGTCGAGCCAGCAAGGCCGACGATCCCCTTGTCGCGATAGTCGGTATGGCCGATTTGAAATATCTCAGAAGAATAAGGTGGATTTGTTGTGCGTGATGACATCTACGGCAATATGCTGACCGATGATTTTCATCATACGGAGGTAGTCGGTGGTGATAGGCAGCACGATTATACTGTCTTTGTTTTCGTATGCTTGCTGCACTTCGGCAAGGTCGGATTGGATTTCTTGAAACACCTCCATAGGCGCTTCGGCCAGGAATATCGAACGCTGTATCGGAGTGCAGCCTTTGCGTGTAAGGTACTTGAATACGAGCCGTCGCACCTTGTTGCTACGTATGTCATACATTACGAAGAATACCATGTGGTTGTCTTTTGTTTTGGTGTCGCGGACGATGCCTAATATTTTTTGTATACGATGTTCAAGCGAGCCAATGTCAGTGTCCGTGTCGTTTTCATCTTCATTGTTGTTTTCACGAGGCGGCAGTTTGAGCCGGGCGTTGATGATTTTCTGCATCTGCTCGGCCAGGGATAGTGGCGGTTTTGCTTTGCGTGGCATTTCGATTAGAGATTGTGTTCGGCCAGATATTGGCGGATGACGTCGGCGACAAGTTTGTTTGCTTCGGCATCGGTGCCCGTGCGTGGCGATTGGATGACGGTATATCCGCGTCGGCCGAAAAACAGGTTTGTTTCGGATTTTTTTAAGGCAATATTGGTGCGTATCTTTTTGCCGTATTGGATGTTGTCGATGCTGCACACATTGATGCCGAAGGACTCAATGAATATACGCAGGTCGTCAATGATACGATTGAGCTCGTCCGGTACGTAAGCTGTAGGTTTTTGTGGTATAGCTTTTCTGCCTATATTGAGCTTCTGTTTGATCGCGGTGATGACGTCGTCCGGAGGTTCGGTCTTGTCGTGAGCGTTTGCTGTGTCCGGTGTGCCGTCTGACTTTGAGGCTTGGGCTTCGTGCTTGGCTTCTGTGGCTTTGAGCAGGTCGGCTGTCGGGTCAATATAATCACTGATGACCACCGGCTCGGCCACCTGGTTGTAGTAAGCTTCGGGATCGGCACTCATAAAGCAGGCTCGCGTGACGTCACAGGTCTTGATGTCTACGGCTTGCGCGATGTCGTACTGACGTGCAAACGTGCCGACAAATGTTTGGTAGAATATTTTGTAAAGTCCGGGGTCGTAGCATTTTTCGGATAGGCGCATAATCACTTTGAGTCCATCGCCACCGGGCGAGACGAAGCACAGCAGGGTGTGGCAGTCGGCAGCTATGCGCTGTTTGAGGCTTTGGATTGTAAGACCTTGTTCGGACACGTGGTCGATGTCGATTATGAAATATTCGGTGTAAGCAAAGTTGGCGCTACGTCGATATGGCGGATTGAAAATAGCGCATACAAAGTATGGCAGCTGAGATTTCA
Organism: uncultured Muribaculaceae bacterium; assembly: GCA_934590135.1. Taxonomy (GTDB): domain Bacteria; phylum Bacteroidota; class Bacteroidia; order Bacteroidales; family Muribaculaceae; genus CAG-873. Next base: position 617 of record CAKTOT010000127.1, on the reverse strand, counting down.
GTGTCGGGTAGCGCGATGGATCGAGGGCGCGTGCTACGCTAATCTGGTTGAGCATGGCCGTAATGTCGGGACGTGGGTTGCGTAGTGCGTCGTATACATGCCTTAATGGCATTTTGACCAAAGCCTCGGCATTGTCACGGATGTTTCGAGCGGCGGAGATCATAGTGCTTGATTGTATCGTTTGAAACGTTGGGCCAGACGTTGGGCGTATAGTGTGATTTGCGTCATACGACTGCGCGGCATCGAACTGTCTGCAACGACTTCGTCAAGGTAATCGTTGAGAGATTGGATGAGGATGCGTCGGCCCAAGGCTTCCATCCAGCATGAACCGTCATCGTGTACTGAGTAATGTTCCTCGGTGATAGCCTGCTGAGATAGCAGGCGTATGACCACGTAGTCCACCCATACGCGGTATATTTCGATGACATCGTAGACCAGTACCGGACGATTGTAGTCATCGCGGTGCATAATGCCGATGTATGGGTCTATGCCGGCTTTGATGAGAGCCCCTTCAATGCGGCCGTACAATAGCCCGTAGCCGTAATTGAGCATGGCATTTGTGATGTCGGTGGCGGGCTGGCGCGTGCGCTTCTCAAAATGGTATTGCTTGGGGATAA
>CAKTOT010000126.1 GCA_934590135.1 uncultured Muribaculaceae bacterium | reverse complement strand
CACCCCTGTTGGAGAGCCTTCACGACGAAAGTACTTTTGGCGTCTTTATAAAAAAAACTTTGCAAAAGCCGTCAAATGCAGCACTGAATATCAATCGTTTTTATCATATATAAAGTGCTGCATAAGAAAGTTAATCTCCTAATTCATCCTTTATGACCATCACATCCATAATCATTCCTACATACAATTACGACCAATACATCGCTCGATGCATCGGGTCGGTACTTGCGTGCGGTGGTGAGGAGTTGGAGGTCATTATTGTGGACGATGGTAGCACAGACAATACAGGAGAAATAGTCAAATCGCTTGCCGAGAAAGATGGGCGAATACGGTATGTCTACCAACAAAATTCCGGGGTATCGGCTGCAAGAAACTATGGCATAGACTTAGCTCGTGGCAAATGGATGTTTTTTGTGGATGGTGACGATGTTGTCGATGCTGATATGATTCAAATGCTAACGCCGGAAGATAATGGGTCACAGATTCTAGGCGCAATGTTTTTGGAGGATGACAAAGGTAAAATCACACGCACAAACACCTTTGATAATTTACAAGATTATCCTGAACGAACTATTTTCAAAAAAACAGACTGGGGCATTCTATATGCCGCAGCACTGCTTAAGTCACCTTGTGCAAGAGCGTATGATGCAGAAATCATACGACAGCACAACATACGCTTTGACGAGCGTGTCGCATACGGCGAGGACTTGCTATTCAACCTCGAGTATTTGCGCCACATCAATCAAATACGCCTGACTACTAAGCCTCTGTACCACTACATCAACCACGGCACTTCAAATTCGTCATCACGGTATCTTAAAGGTATGGCCGCATCCATCGACATAATGACTGAAGCGGCGCATCAGTTTTGCGATCAAATAGACATAGGCGAAGAAGGGTTCAGGCAGTATTGCGCCGAGGACATTATGTACCTCGGTCTAAAAGCAATATCTAATGAGTTCCTTTCAGAAGACAAACGCGGTCGTTATAGGCGCGTAAGCGCGATAGAACGTAATGCGCACTTCCGTAATGCGGTACACAGTGCCATACGACATTGTGCAGTAAGTCCTCTCCTAAAAAACCTGCTGCGACTTGGATGGCCACCGGCCATCTACGCGTTCTATTGGGCAGCATATCATAGAATCCGGCCAAAACAACCATAATTATTATGAAGAGCTATGACAACTATAAGAACAATAAGTGCTATAAGAACTATGGGAGCAATGCACTCCTCCTATTATTCTCATAACTACCATTATTCTCATAACTCCTATTATTCTCATTTTTCCCACTATAATCACGCAAAATATGCCTTATAACACTGTACTGAGGCGTCATGGCGACTACCGAAAGCTGCTGAGCTATAAGAAGTCGGACGTAATATATCGTCTTACTTTCAGGTTCTGCGAGCGCTTTCTCAGTCGTGGAGATCGTACCATTGACCAAATGGTGCAGGCGGCGCGTTCGTGCAAGCAAAATATTGTTGAAGGTAGCGAGGCGGCAGCGGCGTCATTGCCGACGGAAATGAAGCTGCTGAATGTCGCAAAAGCCAGTCTGCAAGAGTTGTTAGAGGACTACACAGACTACCTTCACACCCGTGATCATAGTATTTGGGCGTCGGACAGCGAGCTGGTGCAGGCGATGCGGCGCCTGGGGCGCGAACACGATGACGCGGAGTTTTTCCTGACCTTGGCCGAGTCGAGGCCGGACAGCACCGTCGCCAATATGGCGTTGGTGCTGATACACCAAGCTGACACCCTGCTGCGCTGTCAACTTGAAAAGTGCGAGGAGCGCTTCAAGGAAGAAGGCGGCTGGACCGAGCATATGGCGCAACTGCGCCGCGAATACCGCCAAAACAACAAATAACACTATGAAAACTCTGAGAATTATGGGAATTATATGAACTATAGGAATTATAGGAGCGATGCATTATTCTCATTATTCTCATTCCTCCCATTATTCCCATCACCATCACCACCATCACTCCCACTAAAATGCCTAAGCGAGTACTGTTTATAATAAGCAATATGGAGACCGGGGGCGTCAGCAAGGCGATGACGTCGCTGCTGGCGGTACTGGATCGCACTCGCGTGACGCCCGAGCTGCTGATAGTGTCGCCGCATGGGGCACTGATGCCTCTCATTCCCGAAGACGTGCGCATACACACCGACCGCCGTATGGCGGCACTGACCGCCGGAGTCGGCGGCATTTGGCCGCTGGTACGTCTCGGGCGACCCGACTTGGCAGTGATGTCGGCTGTGCGCATGGGCCTGATGCGCGTGTCACGATGTGCCGGCGCACGGCTGTTGGCACGGCTGATGCCGCGCCTCAAGGGGCAATGGGATGAAGTCGTCGATTTCAACGGCCAGCACCAACTCTATTATATGGTTCGCAAAATCAAGGCCGAACATCGTGCCACTTTCTTCCATAGCGATTACCGCCGCTGGCGCTACTACGAGCGTGCCGACCGACATTTTTTCGGACGTGTCAATGCCATATTCACCGTCAGCGATGTCTGTGTCGATGCTCTACGCGAAGTTTTTCCCGAATATGCAGATCGCATTGACAAGGTCGAAAACATTAGTGCGCCGAACATCATAGTGCAAATGGCCGACCGGGTACAGAATATGCCGACACTGCACGGCACGGTATTGATGACACTCGGACATATATGCCATCGCAAGGGTGCCGACCTAATCATCGACGCCGCCAAACGCCTGCACGATGCCGGCGTCGACTTCACATGGCTGATGGTCGGAGCGCCGCAAGAGCAGGAATATGTCGCGCAAATGTCCGCGCCGCCGCTTGATGCGCATTTCCGCCTCATCGGCGTAACAGCCAACCCCTACCCTTACCTGCGCCGCGCCGATATAGTGGTTCACCCCTCTCGCTTCGAGGGCAAGTCTATAGCCTTGGACGAAGCACGACTGATGGGCAAAGCCGTAGTTGTCACCGATTTCAGCACCGTGGGTGACCAATTTACAGACGGCGTCAATGCCACCATAGTGCCTATGGACGGCGAGGCCATAGCCAACGCCGTACGCGACCTCATTGAACATCCTGAGACAGCAGACAGCTACCGCCACTACAATGCCACCCACCCTGCCGACCAATCGCACACCCTCGACCCGTTATACGACTTTATCGAAAAAGAATAGAATAACCGACATGCGTATCCTCCATGTAATCACATCCCTGCACACAGGCGGAGCCGAAAGGCTTATGGTGGACCTGTTGCCACGCATGGCCGAACATGGCCACGAAGTACACCTTGCAGTTTTTGACAGCACACATACGCCTTTCTACAAAGCGCTCGAAGCAACCGGCAAAGTCGCCATCCACGACTTCGGCGGAAGCGTCTACTCACCGCTTCAAATATTTAGGCTTATTCGCCTGATACGCAAGCTTCAGTTCGATATAGTACATACGCACAATACATCGCCGCAAATGTTCGGAGCAATCGCATCGATGGTTATCAGTAGCAAAACTGATTTTGTCACCACCGAACACAGCACAGACAATCGCCGCCGTAACGCCCTTTGGTGTCCCATTGACAGATGGATGTATACCAGATACAAGCATGTAATATGCATATCAGATGACGCACTCTATGCTCTTGAAGCACATATCGGTAAACACCCGGAACGGGACATCGTAATCCCCAATGGGGTTGACACGGCACGGTTTACATCTATACCTCTTGCGGAGACGCCAAATGGCAAAAGCAGAGTACACGTACTAATGGTCGCAGCTTTCCGATATGGGAAGAATCAAGAGACATTGGTACGCGCGCTGGCGCTGCTGCCCGAGCGATTTCGTCTTACACTTGTCGGAACCGGTGAACGCATGGAATACGTACGCGACGTTGCCAATAGCGTCGGTGTTTCGGAGCGTGTCACTTTTGCCGGACACCGCGACGACATTCCGGAAATTCTCGCATCTTCCGACATTACCGTACTATCTTCACACTACGAAGGTCTTTCGCTTTCATCCGTGGAATGTATGGCTGCCGGACGTCCGTTCATTGCATCGGACGTTCCCGGACTTCATGACATAGTCAACGGAGCCGGTATCCTTGTGCCGGACAATGATGCTCAAGCCCTTGCCGATGCAATCGCCAATATTTGCAATAATCCTGAGCTCTACCGAAATACAGCAAAAGCCTGCCGCAATCGGGCTATGAACTACGATATTTCTGTAATGGCTGACGGATATCTGAAATTGTATTCTGCAATTAAAGCATAGGCTCCCCCATATGATCAACACCGCCAGTTGTATCAATAGGCCCTAATTTTTCGGAGTGTCGGTGGTGGCGTATCTGAAAACTTTTAGCTATCTTTGCAAGACAAACGCGCCGGAAGGAGGCCGTGTCTGCCTTCCGTGACTGTGGCGCGATAGACAACGACATTACATACAACCGATTATGAAAGAACAAATACTTGCTATCACCGGCAAACCCGGACTATACCGCCTACTTTCGCAGGGCAAAAACATGCTTATTGTCGAAAACATCACCACGCATCATCGTATGCCGGCTTACGCCAGCGACAAAGTCGTAGCTCTCAGCGAAGTAGCCATTTACACCACCGGCGACGACATGCCCTTGTTCGAAGTGATGGACAAAGTAAAGGCCGCCACCGAGGGCAAGACCATAGATGTCAAGGCACTGGGCGGTGATGCCGAAATCCGCGAATATTTCGGCAAAGTTTTCCCCGAATACGATAGCGAGCGCGTATACACCACCGACATCAAGAAATTCTTCAACTGGTACAACACGCTCATACAGGCCGGCATCACCGACTTTGCGCCCGAAGCCGAAGAAACCGAAGAAGCCGCTTCCGAAGAGGCCAAGTAACTACGGTCGACGACCTCACTCTCTCCCTCTTGACATGGGCCTGATTGGACATCGTCCCTTATCGGTATGC
>CAKTOT010000125.1 GCA_934590135.1 uncultured Muribaculaceae bacterium | reverse complement strand
CCTCTATGGATGGCGGTATCAACGACTTGCTTACCGAGCTCAATTCCGAACTCGAGCAGATTGGAGAAGATCTCGGCGACTATGCCGGCAGTTTCGCCGGTGCCGTAGGCGACAAGAACGAGCATAAGACAGGCAAGTACGATGAAACGATGAAGAAGTATGACGCTAAGAAGAATAAGGACAGCGACAAGACCGATGACGGTATTAAGGCAAAAGGTCCCGGCGCAAAAGTCAGTCTTGACTTCCGTATAGGACACAAGAAACAGGGTGACGACCAAGACACCAAGTGGCACGTCTACCTCGGCGAGCCCGAATGGGACAAGCGCTGTACATTCACCCTCGTAGACTTCAAGTCAAAGATTGTTACCGTTAGTGTAGGGGCTAACGCTTATATCTGCCTTGGCAACGAATTGCCCAATAACGGTGCCCTCCCGGAGATACCCGCGAAGGTACGCAACTTCCTCAACGGCTCGAAAAAGGGTGCAGTCCACAATGACGATATAAGCGCTGCCAATAATGCTCGCCAGCGAGCCAAAGACCGCTTCACCTCTATGGCCAAGACCAACGGAGGCGTGATGATGGGCGCTGCCGTATGGGGATACGTAGATGTGGACCTTGGCTTGTTCTATGGTGATATGGGCGCTACTGCCGGCTTCGACATTTCGCTCAGACATCTTGCCGACAATGCCCGTTGCGTCAACCTCAAAGGAGGACGCCCCGGACACAATGGATGGTATGGCGAAGGTCAGCTCTATGCATACCTCTATGCCAAATTCGGATTTAGAATCTATTTGGGCTTCATCAAGAAGAAAATAGACCTGTTCGACTGTGGCATCGGAGGTGTACTACGCGCCGGACTGCCCAACCCCAACTACTTTACCGGTAAGGCTCGCGTGAAAATACGTCTTCTCAAAGGCCTTTGCAATATCGACAAGAAGTTCACCTTCGAATGTGGCGATGTCTGCGAGATGTTCTATGGGAACGCCCTCGATGACTACAAACTATTCGAAGATTGCAATATCGGCACAAGCAAATGGGAAGAGGCCGTCGAGAACCCCATAGACTGGGAAATCCAAAGCCGTCCGGTAGTTACCACTCAAGCCGACTTGAACCGCCCCATCCCGGTTGCCGACCCGACCGAGCTCGAAAAAATACGCAATTCGAGCCTGGCCGACAACGCCAAAGACGAGGAACTTGAGCACTATGCAAGCCGCAAGTTTATGTTTGAGATTATACCGGACTCGGTTCCCGTACTTACAGAGTACACTTGTCTGTCTGACGCTCAGGCCGACCGTAGCGGCCATTCCAGCGAAGTCGAGTATATTGTCAGCAACAACAAGGTGACGCTGAACCTGACGGTGCTGAATCCCAACCGCTACTATCGTCTGCGTATCAAAGGTCGTGCGCAAGAATACATCAAGGGCGTATGGCAGCATCCCGAAATATTCGATACCTTGGATAATAAGTGGAAACATCAAGCATGGAGCCAAGCCAAGGATTACTATTTCGTAACCAACAACAAGCAACGTACCTTGCAAGACGCCGAAGATCTCCAGCCTCATGTGGCTCTTGCTTACCCCAACAATTGGCAAAGCTATAAGGAGTCAAGCATCAGAAGCGAACAACTCGTTTCCGCTATGCCTATCGACTTGCAACATCCTATGGTTTCGCTAAAACATAAGATGAAGGGTAGGGCATATAATAAAGGCAGCCTCAATTGGTATATCTATCAAAACAACCGTGTAGTGTCCAAAGCACCCAATAAGTGGATTGAAAACGACTCGGTGTCCATTATGACACCGGCCGGAGGCTTGGCGCCATTTACCGGCGAAGCACAAATGATACTGCGCTACGAGTGGGTTGAGCAGCGCCTGAGCGAAGCTACATGGACCGATGTGGGTTCCTATGAGGTCTATGGACACTCCCGTGAGGAAATCTTAGCATCCGAACGCGCCAATCTGCGAGCACGATTGCGCAATGGAGGCTCGGCTACCGTTACGTCTTCCGGCAATACAAGCGCCTCGGGACGTACGCCTAATCTGCCTAAATTGGGCTCTTCCTCGGGAAATGTGAACGTAGGTAATAAGTCCGATCTTGTAACCGGCGGATCGTCATCCTCGGGCGCTTTGGAAAATAAGGGCGCACCAAGTCCGAAGGCAACTACGACACCGCACGCGCACGCCTCATCGACAGCTGCCGACCCGATATCGTCATATCGTATCGAGGTGGCCAAGATAGACTACTTTAATATGTCATCCAATGAAGACGAAGATAATTACGGAATTAACAGCCGTAGCGGTCAAAAAGTAGATACCATCACCGGCGGCGCCGGACGTTATCGTGTCACCATTTATAAGAAGAGCCAGGGTATGGTTGATGTACATCGCCAAAAAGACTTGCTTTCGATGCGTGTCACCGCCTTTGATAAGGCAACTGCCGACGAATTGTTTGAGTCGCCAAAGACATACTTCAAACCATTCTTGGGCGTTCGTCTGAACAAGATGTCGTTGCAGTCTATCGGCGAAAACCTCGCACTGAATCCTTGGACCGACAAAGACTTTATAGGGTCGGATTCGCCGAAGGGCAAGTTTGCCTACTTAGATATAAACGGCTACAGACGCTACCGCGTGGCCGATGACCCGTTTATGTACATCAGCTATTTGAGCAACTACTTCTTTATCGGCGGAGCGAAGTATGTATCGGCTTCGTCTAACCTCGATTTCCGAATTCAATCTCCCGAGTCCATGTATATGACCACACCTTACGGTACGTGGAACTTCGGCCTGCTTGGATTGGCTAATGCCAAATATCAGATAAGCAACGGATATGCCTCGATTAGAGAGGCTGTGACCATGGATCGTAATCGGGTGTTTAAGAGCTATGGAACGCTTTGGCCGCTCTATGGAGGAAGTACCACGCTCGAACGTAGTATGGTGGGCGAAAATACCGCAGGTCTCATCACCGGAATACCGCTGACCGAAAGAGCCTATGCCGAGCTGTTCAGCGACCTGTATACAGCCTGTGGTATTGCATCGCAAGGAATACCGCAGCAGACAAACAAGAATATGTCTAAGTCCGATATGAGAGATTGGCTTGCATGCTGGAAGGGACATACATACAACTTCTCGGGTAAGTACAATCGCCTGTCGCTGCGACTTCCCGCATATCAATACGCGCTGATATACAATGCCGCTTCACTTGGTCGGTTGAAACCAAACAAGACCTTTGAGGTGACCAATGCCGCGCTACATCCTCGTATACAGAACAATCCCGATGTGCAACTGGTGCATCCGTCGTCCTCCAAACGAGATCACATGACGTCTACTATCGGTCGTAGAATATACTACTCATCGATGACAGATGCGAGCAGTGTATCTGATGGCAAGTATCGGAACACCTGGGAGCATGTAGGCTTCAACGCCGATAAGACAGCCGAAAGCAACTCTATGGAATTCTGGTTTACGCGCTATCGCGTGAATGCCTGGAACTTCCGTACACTTCAATGGACTGTCTTCGAAGGTAAGGCCGATAAGGAAATCAACGAGCCGTACAGATTCTTCTACAGAACGTATAAGAAGACTTATGCCGAACTGATGAAGACCTTGCGCACGTCCCAAACGACACAAAGTAGCAGAACCAACAAGCGCGGTACTCTTACAAGAACAACACCCAAACGCTGATCTAAAAAGGAACTTTCAATCAAATAAGAATATGATAAAAGACACAAAACGATATATGCGTTCAACCCTATGGGGCATCGTGGCCGCCATGGCCGCTCCTCTGGCCTTTGGTATGGCACAGTCTCTCAATACCGGAGGACGGGACGAGGCAAAAGCCGCGGATACAACCGGATATGACAGCGACTATCGCTCGCAGTTACCCGGCACGCATCCGTTGGGCACACTCAAAGCGGACACATCGTACCGTAATGAAGAGAATATGTATGTCCACATAAAGGCCATAGGCCGTTCTTATGGCGACAGTATTGTTCTTAGATGGGCAGTGCAATCGTATCCCGAATGGGTGTATCTCAATCATTACGGGTATAATGTCTACCGCGTGGATGATGATGCTCCGGGCTTCGCACTCGACACGCTTGCCACCGGCCTCAAGCCATACTCACTCGAAAGATTCAAAAGGTGCTATCCCGACACGGTCGATTCTCTGGCTTATATGGCTATGGGCTCGATATACGGCGGTGGAGATATGACGCCCGAAATGGCACCTTACGAACCCGGAACCATCGGCGCTTTTGTCGAGATGGAGCAGGATCAGAAGACACGTCTGATGGCTGCATATCTTGCGGCCGAATGGCGTGCGGATCTTGCTCAGGCTATGGCTCTGAGATATGTGGACAAGACTGCCAAGAAGGGTAAATCATATTCGTATTTCGTAATGCCTTCCGTAGAGGACACCACCGGACGATTCTTTATAATGCCGGCGCAAGTAGAGCATATAAAGAATGAGAAATACAAGCCGCAACCGTACGATATCCAGATAACAGACTCGTTGCTGGGGCAAGGAAGCGTATGCTTGTCGTGGAATGATACCGTCAATGGCACATTCGATATTTACACGCGTCGTGTAGGTGCCTCGGAATGGACCAAGGTAAATGACCGTCCCTATGCACCTCCGTTCTATTCGGAAAACCCGGATGATGAGGTGATGTTTGAGCATACGCATGGCAAAACCGGCGACTTTGAGTATGCCATACGTGCTTATGACGCCTTTGGCGACCTTACTCCGATGAGCAAGCCTATCCGTGTGCATTTTCCCGATATGCAACCTCCGCGCGGTCCCGAGATTACAAAGATTGAAATCGAGCGCCCGGGAAAGAATCTGTGGGATAAGGTGTATGCTACGGTATACTTCCGCAAAGACACAATAGAGGACGACTTTGTACGCTATATACCCATGTATCACAACGATCGCGACTCGCTCAAGCAATGGCGATTGCTTACCGATCAATATATAGCGCCTACAGATACGATGGCTCGTATAGACGTCACCAATATAT
>CAKTOT010000124.1 GCA_934590135.1 uncultured Muribaculaceae bacterium | reverse complement strand
ATACCCGGCAGTCGAAAGCGTAGTAGCACAGAGCAATGTAGCCGACAGCGTCAGCCGTAATATGAACACCCTAATGCTGGTACCCGCCGCCGTGGCGCTGGCACTGCTACTCATCAGCTTTGTACTGATAAACAACACAATAAGCGTAGCCATATACGGACGGCGATTTATCATACACACCATGAAGCTGGTGGGCGCACGGCGCGGATTTATACGTCGGCCCTTTGTCCGAATGGGCATAATGGCCGGGCTGAGTGGCGCAATCATAGCCTCGGCCATACTCTGCGGCGCACGCGCCTACCTGCCGTATGCAGATACAGATATCGCTGCTATGATAGGCTGGAACGATGTCGCTCTAATCTGCGCTGCCCTCGCCGTATGCGGCATGGCTGTATGCGGACTTGCCGCCGCATGGTCCGCCAATAGATACCTCAATAAGAATTACGACCAACTTTTCAAAAAATAATGGAGCAAAAGAATTCATCCGGCGCTAAGGCGTCAAAAGCCACCAAGCCCATACAAGCATCGCCCGCCAAGACGGGCACAAAGCTAAAAAAACAGGACCGCGCACATCAGCCGCTGGAACGTCTCAATTTCATAATCATGGGATGCGCCGGCGCAGCCATAGTCCTCGGCTTTTTGTTGATGCTGGGCAGCGGCAGCACCCCCGACAACTTCAACCCGGACATCTTCAGCACACGCCGCATAGTCATCGGACCGCTGTTCGCCTTCCTGGGCTTCGTGGCTATGGCTGTGGGCATTATCATTCGTCCCAAAGACAAAAAATCCGATAAAGCCAACGACTAAGCCCGCACACACATGGACATCATAGACTCGCTTATACTGGGCCTTGTGCAAGGCCTTTCCGAATATCTGCCCATAAGTTCGTCCGGGCATCTCGAAATATGCCAAGACTTACTGGGCCTGAATATGGCCGGAGCGGACTCAATGCAATACGATGTGGCGCTTCACGTAGCCACCGTACTGAGTACCATCGTCATACTATGGCACGAATTCAGCGGAATGTGCCGCTCTTTCTTCAACCTGCGCCGCGACGAAAACACCTCGCTGGTATGCAAAATACTCGTGTCGTGCATACCCGTAGGCATCGTAGGGGTATGCTTCAAGGAACAAGTCGAAGGACTCTTCGGCGCCAACCTCGCAGTCGTCGGCATCAGCCTATGTGTCACCGCAGTGCTACTAAGCTTTGCATACTTCACGCGCACGCTGCCCTCGATACGACGTCGCGGCGTTCGCGACAGTATGTCCTCGGGCCGCCCCATAGGCTACTTTGACGCCTTCATCATCGGGTGCGCCCAAGCCGTAGCCGTAATCCCGGGACTGAGCCGCAGCGGCACCACCATCGCCACGGGTATCCTTTTGGGCAATCGCCGCGACAAGGTCGCCAAATTCTCGTTCCTTATGGTAATCATCCCCATCCTCGGCCAAGGCCTGCTGGATGTCTATAAAGGCATCAGCGGAGACGGCGTAGTCGGCGGCGTCAGCCTCGGCGCACTCGCCGTGGGCTTCATAGCAGCATTCGTCTCGGGATGCATCGCCTGCAAATGGATGATCGAACTCGTCAAACGCGGCCGCCTCGTGTGGTTTGCCCTTTACTGTCTCATCGTCGGCGCACTGTGCCTCATTTTAGGATGACACAAGACACTGTCACACAAGCCACGACTATTGTGGATGCCGAAACGCCGCTACGTCCCATGGACTGGGTGGAAGGCGAAGTCATATACCTGGACAAACCGCTGGGATGGACATCTTTTGATGCCGTGAAACGCGTACGCGGCGCCATTATGCGTCGCCTCGGCGTCAAAAAGTTCAAGGTGGGACATGCCGGAACGCTCGATCCGCTGGCCACCGGCGTAATGATAGTGTGCACCGGACGTGCCACCAAGCTTATCGAAAGCCTTCAGACCGGCGTCAAGGAATACATAGCCACCATAGCATTAGGCGCCACCACGCCCTCCTTCGACCTCGAAACCGAAATAGATGCCACCTACCCCACCGAACACATCACTCGCGAAGGCGTCGAAGAAGTCCTGCGCCGCTTTCACGGGCCTATAAGCCAGACCCCGCCATCGTTCTCGGCATGCAAAATCAACGGCGTCCGCGCCTACCAAATGGCTCGCCAAGGCGAAGAAGTGGAGTTGAAGCCCAAACTACTGGTAATCGATGAGATAGAGCTACTCGAGTACTCGCAGCAAAGCATCACCATACGCGTAGTATGCAGCAAAGGCACATACATACGCGCACTCGCTCGCGACATCGGCGAAGCACTACACTCCGGCGCACACCTGTCCGCTCTACGCCGCACACAAGTAGGCGAAGTCTCCGCCGATATGTGCCTGTCGCCCGACCGTATGGCCGCTCTGATACGCCAAAGTCCCGTAGTAGAGCACGAAGACAAAGCATGAAAACACCACTCCAAAAAAGCAAAAAACACAAAATACAGATATGAAACTTTCGCAATTCAAATACCAGCTTCCCGAATCGCTTATCGCCCAGTACCCCAGCCAAGACCGCGATGGTGCCCGACTGATGGTGGTACACCGCAAGACAGGCCAATTGGAGCATCGTATATTCAAAGACATCATCGACTACTTCGATGAAGGCGATCTGATGCTCTACAACGACACCAAAGTCTTTCCCGCACGTCTGTACGGAAACAAAGAAAAGACCGGAGCACGCATAGAAGTGTTCCTGCTGCGCGAACTCAACAGCGACAACAAGCTGTGGGACGTTCTCGTCGAACCGGCACGCAAAATACGCATAGGCAACAAGTTGTACTTTGGCGAAGACGAATCTATGGTGGCCGAAGTCATCGACAACACCACCTCGCGCGGCCGCACGCTGCGCTTCCTATACGACGCACCGCACGACGAGTTCAAGGAGCAGCTATATCGACTTGGTATGACTCCCCTGCCCGACTACATCAAACGCGAACCCGAGCCGGAAGACGCCGAGCGCTATCAGACCATCTTTGCAAGCAAAGAAGGCGCCGTAGTGGCCCCGGCTGCCGGCACACACTTCAGCCGCGAATTGCTCAAACGCCTCGAAATCAAAGGCGTCGAAACCGATTATCTGACCGTACACTGCGGATTAGGCACCTTCCGCGAAATAGACGTCGAAGACCTCACCAAGCACCGTATGGACAGCGAACAGATGTTTGCACCGCAATCACTGGTAGACCATGTCAACCGCGTCAAAGACGCCGGCAAGCAAGTATGCGCCGTCGGTGCATCCGTACTCCGTGGAATATGCAGCGCCGTCACTCTGGGCGGACATATGAAAGTCTACGAAGGCTGGACCAACAAATTCGTATTCCCGCCCTACGACTTCACCGTCGCCACCGCCATGGTCACCAACTTTCACCTACCGCTGTCCACAATGCTGATGATGGCCGCCGCTTTCGGCGGATACGACACCATTATGGATGCTTACAAAGTAGCCATTAAGGAGAAATATCAGTTTGGTGCATACGGCGATGCGATGCTCATTATCGACTGATAAGCAAACACATAGAAATCATCGACATATTTAGGCAAATGAAACCGGGACTTACGGACAAAGACTTGCGACTGACTCACGAGTATATGCTCACCGCCGCCGAATGTGATGCCCGAGGCACAATATCCCCGGCGTTGATGACCGAACGCATCATCGAGGTGGCCACACAACACGCCAACCTCCTGGGCATCGGATACACCGACCTGTCACAACACGGTATCGGATGGGTGCTCTCGCGTATGGCACTGTCAATGCAGCGATGGCCGCGCTTCAACCATAGTTTTGCGCTCCACACCTGGATAGAAGATGTCAACCGCCTGTACAGCACACGCTGCATGCGCATCACCGGCGAAGACGGCAACACCATAGGCGAAGCACGCACCGTCTGGGCCGCCATAAATACCGCCGACCGTACCCCGGCCGACATCTCTGTACTCGGGCTGGACGGCCTGATCGTCGGAGCCGACGGCATCACCGTACCGCGTCCAGGGCGCATCCCGCCATGTCCACCCGAAGACATACACACCTCATACACGTGGCGATACTCAGATATTGACATCAACCGCCATGTCAATTCGGTACGTTACATAGAGACCATGCTTGACATCTGGCCGCTCGAACACTACGACACGCACCGCATAGCGCAGCTCGATATCATCTACCAGCACGAATGTCTCTACGGGCAGACAGTAGATGTAGCGGCACACGATGTCGCCGTCACGGCACGCGATATCGCCGCCATAGCTGCTCAGGACAACGGCATTACAGCGCACGACACGCCACAAGCGGACACAGCCGCTCCCGCCCAAGCCTCCGATGTCGAACTGCTGCGCGAGGGCAAGCGCGTATGCGCCGCCCATATCGTATGGAAAAAAGGCTGACACAGCCTCACTGACATCCCCTCCCCCCCCCAAAAAAAACAACAAGAATCGGCCCCACATATCGCATCGGCAGGCTCGGCCACGAGAGCCCGCCGATGCACGTTTTGGCGACCGCAAAGCCGATGACAGGCACCGCCTCGGACGGCCGCCGAGCCTCTTATCCGAACAAGCAACGACCGTTTCGACCTTATATAATGTTAAAAAGTGTCCCGAAATATGCGTAATGCGGCGGAATTATGCTAATTTTGCCGAGATTATGGCGTATTATCTGACCATAGACCAAGGCAACACATGCGTCAAAGTTGACATCCTGGATGGCAACAGCGCTGAAATTGTGGCGAGCAGAACGTTCGGCACGCTACAAGCGTCTGATCTTAAGAAACTTTGCATCAAGCATAAGCCCTCGGCAGCCATATACTGCACCGTGAGCGAGCACAATCCGGCAATCATCGAGGCCCTAAACTCGTTGACACCACATACAATCGAAATGTCCGTGGACACACCGATGCCGGTACGTATAGCCTATGCCACACCCCACACCTTGGGTCTGGATCGTGTGGCCGCCGCAATCGGCGCCTACAGCCTATGCCACGACAATCGTGACATTCTGGTTATAGACATCGGCACAGCCATCACCTACGACATAGTCAGCGCCGACGGCGTATACCGCGGCGGCAACATTGCCCCGGGTCCGGATATGCGCCTGCGTGCGCTCAACCGATTTACGGCTCGGCTTCCTCTGGTA
>CAKTOT010000123.1 GCA_934590135.1 uncultured Muribaculaceae bacterium | reverse complement strand
CCTTGACTCGCTGTTTACCGACATCAAAGCTCACCCCAAGCGCTATATCAGCATCAAACTCTTGTAGTTTCGGACTAATATGGTCATCGGGCATTAATGACGAGTATACGTGCCGCACTAAATGTCAAGCGTGTCATAACTTGCAAAACATAATGATTTACCCCTGCCACAGGTTGTTGTAGCAGGGGTAAGTTGCTGAAAGTATTACATAGCACCTATGTGCTATTCGTCAGAATAGCAATAAAGCAAAGTATAGAAAATACATGATAGAACGAATAGAGCTTACGGTAGATCCCCGAACCGCTGCCGATGACGCGCTTTTGCGAGTATATATATCCACCAAGTTGGACATAGATGTCAATCGTATTTGTCGCGTAGACATTGTCCGACGTTCCATAGATGCACGACAGCGCAATGTTAAGGTTAATCTTGCGGTCATTGTACATTTAGATAGTATTGACACAACGGTTGATATTGCGCATCCCGTGTCGTTTGAGCCTGTGGCAGCTGATGCTCCGGAGGCGATTGTTGTAGGTGCAGGTCCGGCCGGATTATTTGCAGCCTTAAGACTTATTGAGTTGGGCATTCGTCCGATAGTCCTGGAGCGAGGAAAAGATGTGGACAGTCGTCGTGTTGACCTTGCTGCAATCAGCCGACGCGGCATTGTAGAAACAGACAGCAACTACTGTTTCGGCGAGGGCGGTGCCGGAGCCTATTCGGATGGTAAGCTGTATACTCGCAGTCGCAAGCGTGGACCGGTGGATGTTATCCTCAATATATTTCATCAACACGGCGCTTTGCGCGATATTCTTGTGGATGCTCATCCACACATTGGATCCGATCGTTTGCCTAACATTATCAAGGCCATACGCGGGACAATTCAACGTTGTGGCGGCGTTGTGCATTTCGGCACGCGAGTCAGTTCCTTGGATATTGTCGAAAAAGACGGCGTACGCCATATTATAGGCGTGACAACGGCGGGAGGTCAATCGTTCCGCGGCCCCGTCATCCTGGCTACGGGTCACTCGGCGCGAGATATATACCATTTCTTTTCAGATAACGGGCTTGAGCTTGAAGCAAAGGGCATTGCTGTCGGTGTCCGATTGGAGCATCCGCAAAAGACCATCGACCGAATACAATACCACAATCCAAATGGAAGAGGTAAATTCCTTCCGGCAGCCGAATACTCGATGCTTACACGAATAGACGGCCGCGCTGTATACTCGTTCTGTATGTGCCCTGGTGGGTTCGTCATACCGGCGGCATGTACGCCCGGCGAATTGGTCGTAAATGGAATGTCACCCGGCAATCGTGGAACACGCTGGGCTAACAGTGGAATGGTTGTAGAAATACTTCCGGAAGATGTTGAAGGCGACGATGTGTTGCGTATGATGCACTATCAAGAAAATATTGAACATCGATTTTTTGAGGATGGCGGTAGCCTTAATGCACCGGCACAGCGAATGACCGATTTTGTCGCCTCTCGCCCGTCGACATCTTTGCCTCCCACATCATACACTGCCGGGATTCATCCGGCACGTGTAGACGAACTTCTGCCCAAGTCCGTAGCATATCGTTTACAGAAGGGATTCAGCGACTTCGGTCGCCGTCACAGAGGATTTCTATGTGCAGATGCGTGTGTCATAGGAGCCGAGACTCGCACTAGTTCGCCTGTACGCATTCCGCGAGACGAAGCAACGTTGATGCACACGGAAGTGCGCGGCCTGTATCCATGCGGCGAAGGTGCCGGATATGCGGGGGGAATCGTATCTGCCGCCATTGACGGCCGTCGGTGCGCCGAGGCCTTGGCCGAAGCTTTAGCCCGCTAAGGGCTGATGTCGTACGACATTATAGTGCCATCATTTGAACAGATACCGGGCCAAGCCATAGATGTAGCGTCTGAATCCTGGGCGATAATTGAGTAAGCGTTCAAACCACCCGATGTGTTTGCCAAAAAAGCGTACACATACGCCCACGTATACCATGGCAAACAATGTGCCTATGCCTACAATGTTCCATAGCCATTGCCCGAAGAATATGTAGCAAGCTATTACGGCGCATACAACTATAAAGATGTCAAATCCGATTTTAACGATTGAAAAATCTATAGAAGCTACACGGCTTATTGCAACTGGCAGGCCTTCCCCAGGCATAGTCACAGAGCCGCATCTTACTTCGAGCGCTATGCCAAAGCCCATCACAGTGCATCCGGCGATTTGCAGCAAGATTTTGCCCGGTAGCCAGTCGGTTACCGCCGAGGATGTCAAGAACATATTCAGGTCGATTAGTGAGCCGAAGACGAAGCCAATCAATAGTTGGAAAAGCTGTACGGCTTCGAATTGTCGTCTTAGAAGGGCTATTTGGAGGAGTACAAACACCACATTCATTATATAGGTGTACTGACCTATAGTCAGTGCCGGCATGGCATCATTCGCGCCTGCGCTTTCAAAAACATACGGAAGCGATGAAATCACGCTCGACCCCAATTGGCTTTGGACACATAAGGCCACACCAAGTGTCATCAGAAACAGCGAGAACAGTAGCAGTATATGCTGCCAGATAAAAGATATTATACGGTTTTTGTCCATATATAAATACCCGATCTAATTTGCTGTTCCGGAACAATATATCAGCAAAACATATGACGTGTAGTCAAATTGCGCTGTCCGGAAACAAATAATATAAAAAGCAGACACCTTTCGATGTCTGCACATTAATGTAAGCGACTATGTAAAATCAAGCTTTGGTGCCTTTGGCTCCCTTGGCTCCTTTTGTGCCACCGCCGAGGGCAAAGATGTTTTGGTCGTATGATACTATTTTTTGGCTTTGGTGACGAGCACGTTTGAGCGCAAGAGATACCAGTTGTGACATCAGTTCGCTGAATTTAATGCCCGAAGCCTCCCATAAGTAGAAGGATAGCGAGCCCGGTATGGTGTTGATTTCGTTGACGTATATTGAGCCGTTGGCATCATCTATTATCAAGTCGACGCGGGCTACTCCGTGACAGGACAATACGCGGAAAGTCTCTCCGGCAAGGAATTGGATGCGTTTGGTGACATCCTCGTCCAATTCGGCCGGAATACGTTTGGCCGAGGCTTGCATGCCTTTTGCACCTTTGCTGCCTCCCATGTACTTGTCTGTATACGAGAGTATTTCGCCTGTTTTGATGGGCTCTTCGAGTACGGAAGTCCGATAGTCGTCACTTGTTCCGAGTACGGAGCAATTGATTTCTTTGAGTTGCTCGACGAGATGCTCGACGATGAGGCGTGTCGAGTATTTAGCCGCTTCGGTGATTTTTTCGGCAAGAGTCTCACGATTGTCGGCGCGTGCGATGCCTACTGAGGATCCGAGGTCGGCAGGCTTGACAATTACGGGGTAGGTTAATGCTTTTTCGACTTGCTCAATCACCTTGTCCGGTTCTGAAGCCCACTCGTGATCGGTAAACCAGGTGTAGTCCACTACAGGAATATCGCAAGCACGGAGTATCATTTTCATCGTGATTTTGTCCATGCCGTTGGCGGATGCTAATACATCGCATCCGGCATAAGGTATACCGGTAGCCTGCAAAATGCCTTGGAATGATCCGTCTTCACCATTGGCGCCGTGTAGTACCGGGATTATTACGTCAAGTGTGGCTACTTTTTTGACCTTAGTGCCAAACATCGATGAGGCATCGGTATAGAGTGCCGTATCACCATATATGGGACGCATATATACCGGTGTGCAACGGCGTAACAGCGCCGGGACATCGCGGTAATTGGAGACCTCCATCAAGGCTTCACCGTTATACCATTGTCCGCTCTTGGTGATATATATTGGGGTTACTTCGTAAAGTGATCGGTCGATGGCATTCATAGCCTGAGATGCCGAGATTACGGATATTTCGTGCTCGGTGGAGCGTCCGCCGAAAAATACACCGATATTGGTTTTCATAATTCAGTATGTATTGTATTGTTGTTTGCTTATGTTGTGGTGAGCCATTTATGCAATGGCTATGCCGATTACTTGAAGGTGTCAGGCAAGTCGTTTTCGTATAAGACTACATCGCCATGGCCGGCATGCATGACTATGTATTGCTGGGCTTGTGCAAAGGTGTCAAAGGCAAGGATTTCAGTGCTTTTACCGTTTTCCGCGTCTTTGGTCTCCTCAATGCCTTGGACGATGGCGTCATGATTGTATTGTCCGACGACAAGAGCTATGTCGGCTTTACGGCCTATCTGAGTGCCGAATGTGTGGTTGAGCTCTTCTTGTCGGTCACCTAACTCTATCATACCTGGGGTGACGACAATTGCGCGTCCTTGACTGTCTTGTGCCATGTCGGCAAGTACTTCCAAGGCCATTTCGGCTCCGCCGGGATTGCTGTTGTACGCATCGTCCAGTATGGTGTACGAACCCGGTATTCTACGTACCGATAAGCGATGCTCCACTTGACTGAGCGTGCGTACAGCTACTGCGATTTTTGCAGCAGGGACACCGAGCCTTAGTGCTATAATTACTGCCGCCGTAATATTGGAGATATTGCAGCGGCCTACCAAGGGCGTTTGTAGTTGCAGGTGTAGTCCGTCGGGCCCTACAATGGTGAATGAAGTGCCGTGTGCTGTTGTGATTATGTCGCATGCGCGGTAGGATGCTTCGTCAGTATTGTCCACTGCATAGCGAGCTACAGCGACATTGTCCACCTTACGAGTACGAATCATCTCAAAGTCGTTATTGACTACCGCGAGACCGTCAGCCGGTAGTGCATCGGCCAATTCGAATTTTGTGTCGCGCACATTCTCGATGGTCTTGAATGATTGGAGATGTTGAGGCCCTACGGCGGTGATAATGCCCATACAAGGGTGTACGATGTCGCAAATTTCGCGGATGTCTCCGCGCTGTTTTGCTCCCATTTCAGCGATGAATATTTCGTCGTATGGCTTCAGGTATTCGCGTATGGTGCGTACGACGCCGAGTGTGGTGTTGAAGTTGCCCGGTGTCATGCAGACGCTGAATTGTTCGGCAAGTATATGATTCAAAAAGTGTTTGGTCGATGTCTTGCCATAGCTGCCCGTAATGCCGACCACTCGAAGTCGTGGCATATCGGCAAGACGGCGACGCGCATCGTTGATGTATCGTCTATTGATGGCATTCTCGACGGGAATGAGTATGAAGCATGCCGCCATAATGATGCCGTGCGACAGGGCGTAGCAT
>CAKTOT010000122.1 GCA_934590135.1 uncultured Muribaculaceae bacterium | reverse complement strand
ATTTCAATATTACCATACAAAATACGACCGGAGAGACACAGTTGCTGTACTTCGGCCTTGAATTGCGTCAAATCACTCCGTCTCCGGATATTGAAATCCTTGTTCCGGGAAAGACTATGCCCAAGCAGGCCATCGAAGTGTCTGCCAATCAGTCTAAGGTACTCAATGCCGTAGAGATGCGCAATATGTTCAACCATGTGCGTTACGAGGACGTGACCATGCCCTCTTATCTGTTTGACAACGCATTCAACGGCAATTTCGGCAATCTCCCCGAAGGCACATACCAGTGCAACTTGCACGCCTACAAATGGGATCCGAGGCTAACCTCGCCTGTTTTGGTAAACAATCCGGCCTTGAGTGTGTGTATGTTCACCGTATGTTACGAAGCTCAGGCGCCGACATGGATTATGCCTGCTTCGGTGGGCGACTTTGAGGACCGCTCCATAGCGACACTATCCAAGCAGACTCCGCTTCTGTCGTGGATGGCGCCCGTTGTGGCTTGCGATCCTAAGATCCGCAATTACACGTATGACCTCAAGATTGTCCAGCAGTTGCCTTTACAAGCTATAGATGAAGCTATTGAACGCAATCCGACGGTATACCAAGCCACCGGCTTGCAGATGCCGCAGTGCATTCTGCCTTACAACGTGGTCAAAATGATGTCCGACCACGAGAATTATGTGGCGCAAATCACAACACGTTCCAATGCAACGCAGGAAGGCAGCTTGGACTATATACATATAGTAAATGACGGCAAGAGCGACCTCAAGGTTTTCCGTATCAAGGATTATTCGGCAATGCCTTCACAGCCGGCTACATATTCGCGTCCCGTCATCACCACTCCGACAAGAGTGCCCGGCCAAACCGTCACGCAGTTTGATATTGCCGGCCAGACTGTTGAATGGACCGCGCCCACGCCCGATGTTCAGGCAACGACTCCCGTGTCTTTCTCGTACGATATCAGGATAGTCAAGCCCACCACCGAGTTTGACATTGCGGTGACTTCAGGTCTGCTGAAAGCAGCCGAGAGCATCACTCCCGTGTACGAACGCACCGGACTCAGAACGACATCGCACACCATACCCGGTGAGGTGCTCAAGGACCTCAATGCGGACAAGATATACCTGATACAGGTAGTGGCCAAGCCCGATACCATAGCCGGAGCATATAAAACGCTTAAATTTGAAGGCGATGGTTGCGGTATACCCCGTTTATTCACAACGATATCCAATATTATATATCGGCCGGTACTCGAAAGCCCCAAACCGTACACGTCCTTTGACTTTTACGATGGTTGCGATCCCACAAAGGTGTGCGACTTCATCTTCAAGGACAGTCCGGTTGTACGATGGAAAGCATCGAATGTTAAGACGGTATCCGGCTCGAACATTAAGATTGTTTATGACCTAAAAATAGTAGATCCAGGAGAATACACCGTATCCAAGGAAGGCGTACAGGCCGCGCTTGATCGTGAAAAACCGGTGTTTGAGGTGACTGATCTTGAGGATACACAGATTACGTTGCCGGATTTTCTGTTTGACGACACGAGCGAAAACAAAGCCTACCTTGTGCAGGTGACGGCTCATGCCGCGTCTTCCGTGGACCGCAACTTATACCGCTTTGTCGAGGACGGCAAGAGTATCCCCGGCCTCGTAGCTTTCCATAAATCAGCGTCGGGAACGGTATATTCGGCACCCAAATTTGTTCATCCGACACCGTATGTCGAATTGGAACACAAATTATACGATGGTATAGATCCTGAAAATCCCGTCATCGAATGGACCGCGCCCGAACAATCCGGTCAAAAAGCCGAGCCTGTCGAGTTTACATACGACTTTAAGATCGTACGTCCCACCGGCGACTATTATGTAAACGCCGAAGGCATCACACGAGCTGCCGATGAGGTCGCGCCGTTGTATGAGGCTAAAGGACTTAAGGGTACAAGCTATCGAATCCCGGCCGAAGTGGTCGAGCGCATAGACACTACGGCAATGCATATCATGCGGGTATATGCCGTGGCCGACAGCGCCGAATTGAAAGCACGTCGCATCGCCTTGCTCAATGGCGGTAAGTCGGCTCCGGCGCTTGTACGCTTTGCGGCAGCGCCTAACGACTCGGCCGAAATCATAGCCTTGGGCGGTATGACCGATACGGATTCGTTATACGTCTTTATCAATCCCGAGATTGTAGAGCCCAAATTCTTGCCCGGAGAAGGAGCTCGCAAAGGCTTCGTGAAAAACGATATAACCGTTAACTGGCGTAAACCGGTATATAACGGAGGTCGTGCCAACGAACCCGATACGCTGCAATTTGTATACGACGTCGAACTGTATTCAGCCGAGACATATCTGCCTCGTCAAGAGATGTTCAAGCGCGAACCGGCGTATCTGCACAAGGCAGTCAAGGCGCTCACAGACACCATCCGTTGGGAAGATATTGAGGAGAAAGTCATGAAAGGTGATTATGTCTTATTGAGGGTTGTGCCGCGCGTAACCAACGAGACATCAGTCGCTTTTGAAAATGACTCGATAAATACGGTCGACTTCGCGATGACAGAGCGTTACTCCAAGAAATACTTCAAGTGCATGGCGCAGGTCGAAATTAAGAACGAGCGTCCTACGACCAAGAAGGTTTCCGACCTCCGTGGTACGACGGTGACCGTGGGTGAGTACCGACTTGTACTTGACGGCAAACTTGAGGCTCTCGAGCAAGAAGGCCACTTCAAAGGTACGGGACACGTCATTTGGGAACCGCTGATGCTGACCTGGAAACTTGCGGTGAAATTTGACGATATAGCCATCAATACGCAAGACCAAGTCTATGAGGGTATGGTTGTGACCTATGGCGGCGAAAACAATAAGATGAAGAGCGCCGAAGTAGTGGATAAGCTGTTCTCCGATTGGGGTATAGACAACCTCATAGGCGATACGGACATACCTTATTCAGACCAATTGCAAAGCTCGGCCAATGACAAGGTTAAAGGCCTTGCCGAGCAACTTCCCATAGACAAATACTACCAAGATTACCTCGATGGCAAGGCAAAAGTCCTCGGATTGTTGGACGGCAATGTCGAAAACGTTACCTTCCCGCTCGAAATACCCAAGGAATTGAACTCCACGCCTGTCAATTTGACAATCTCAACGATGAAATTTGCGCCCACATATGCCACTATGGACCTCTTCGGTACATTTGTCGTTCCGGAGACCAAGGCTACGCAGGGTCAGATTTTGGTGTTCGGTTCGCCGCGAATGTGTATCAGCCCCAAGAGCCTTATACCCGAGGGCGGTACTGTGGCACTGCTCAAAGACTTCGAAGTTGTAGAACCTAAGACAGACTTCAAGTGCAAGTTCCTTGCGCCCAAGGATGTCATCGAACCCGAAGACGGATGCTTCCTGTCGTGGAGCGAAGGCAAATTCGATTGGCTGAATTTGGCTGTTGATATGACCATGCCCAACGACCTCAAGAAAGTAGAGAACGGTAAACGCACAGACCAAAGCCCGGTACTGCACCTGAGCACACGCATCCGCGAATGGGAACACTTCCTGGCCGAGGGCAACCTTGACTCGTTTGAGCACGTCGACCTCCCGGGATATGTCTTCACGGGCGAAAAGGCGATAGTCGATTTGGCCGCCGATTCGAACCATAAAGATATGGCTGCATTCCCCGAGGGATACAAGCTGGATGCCGTGGGGCTGTCTAAAGGCACCGAGAACGAGTGGCAGGGCGTGTACTTCAAGGAGCTTTCTATGGCCTTCCCGCCTTCCATTAAAGTGGGTAACGGCAAAGAACCGATGAAAGTGGCTGTCAACAACCTGTTTATAGACAAATCCGGAGTCACCTTGGACTGCGGAATTGTCAACGCCATCAACTATCGCGCCGGCGACAACGGCACCATTGGCGGCTTTAAGTTCAGTATGGATAATATATATGTGTCCGTTGTACAAAACGACTTCAAGAAATTCGGATTTGACGGAAAACTGGAAGTCCCGCTGTTCAAAGGCGATATAGACTACGAATGTAGTATATACAACCAGACCTTCACCAAGAAAGGCGGAGGCAAAGGCTTTGCGTACGTATTCAAGACATCGCAGATAAAGGACCTCAACTTCGACTTTATGCTCGGCGACCTCAGCTTGGACAAGGATTTGACCTATCTGCTTGTCGAGGCCATTGAAGATGAGACGGGCGACATAAATACTAATGTAGAATTACTTGTCGGCGGTAGTGTGGATATTGCCGGTAAAGAAACGGTCAATAAGAAATTGGCCAAACTTCCCATAGGGCTTACGCTACCCGGCATCAAGTTCTGCAAATTGCGCATAGCCAACAATGACGGCTTTGAGTCGGTATACGAAAACGAGATGCAGACTCGAGCACAAAAAGCCACGGAGCAGATACTGTCCGAGGTGGAGAATAGTAAAGCCATAGGTGCCGGGTGGTGGAACGAAGCCTCCAAAATTGACTTCGGCAAGGACTCCAACGTTTACCTCAGTTTCGGCCAATGGGGTTGCGCATCTCCGCAAAAGAAGATAGGTTCTTTCGAATTCTCGTTGAAGAACTGGGGCTTTGCCTTGCATCGTGAGGGCTCGAAACCATATCTGGGCATTACCCTCGGCGGTGACATCACATTCTGCGACGATCTGAAAATCGGCGCATACACCGAAATAGAGATACAGTCATGGCTCAATAATATAGACGACCTCTCTAACATCTCGATTGATTACAAAGGCATACAATTCCGCGAGGCTACGCTGGATGTCGAGACTGCCATCTTCAACTTCAAGGGTACACTCAAATGCGCAGATGACCCGACAAAAGACACCGGCTATTCGGGACAGATAGCAGCCAGTGTCAAGGGCGGAATATTTGAGGTGGATATTGTCGGCGGATACTACGAACACAAGGAGGCCGACAACAACTACAGCTGGGGTTTCTTTGACATTATGGCCGGAGGCAAATGCGGTATCCCTATGGGTCCCATCTCGATGAACGACATTCACGGCGGATTTTACTTTAACTGTGCCTATAATCCCAAAGACAAACTGAACCCTCAGCCCAAGAAGGGCGTGATAGGTATCATTGCCGGGTTGGGCATCAGCACCGCCGACCAAGTCACGCTTAAAGGCGACCTCGACCTTACGGTAGTATACGATCGTAAAGCGAAGAATCTCAGTACATTTATATTCAAAGGCGGGGTGAAGGCCGTCGGCGGCATGATAGACAGCCGCGTCAATATGGTATATGAGGACAACGAACAGGAACAGTACTTC
>CAKTOT010000121.1 GCA_934590135.1 uncultured Muribaculaceae bacterium | reverse complement strand
TCGGGAAGGGTCACCGACAGCGTAACGGTGCTCTCGCCCGTCACGGGTGCTACTTCTTCCGAAGAGCAGGATGTACCTGCAAACATCATTGCCACAAGTGCAAGTGACGAGAAAATGTACTTTTTCATAAACGATTGATTAGAGATGATATTTTGTATTGTTTATTTCTATGTGTATTGTCAAACGATTGGGTATTCCTATCATTCTTTGACGACTTCGTAAACATCCAAACCGTTTTCCTTGGATTTATTCACCACATAGCCTTCGGGGACCATATTGGTAAGACCAATCCCGGCATAATTGGCTGCCGGATTAAAGCCGTGGAACTTGCCTCCCGTAACCTCGGCCGAGCCAAGAGCTTTAGTTACCCAATTGTAATCTACTATATGGTCATACTCTTGCCCGACAATGTAGTATAGCTGCTGTATTTCAAATTCGCCACCCTTGACAAAAGCCTTGCCTTCATAAACGTACACTGCAACGCCATTGCCTATGAATTTGCCGTCTTCAATCACGACATTGCCTCCATCGCGTACATCAACAACGAAGCAGTCATTTGCTTTGGCCTTCACTATACCATTTCCTTTAATAATAAGAGTACCCTTACCCTGCACACTTATCACGGACCAGCTATTTTCGCTAATATCCAACGAATTATCAGACCAAATATCCTTGTCATTGCTGATTGTATGGCCATTGAGATCGAGCGAAACTGTCGTCCCTTCGGGTATTTGGACTTTAATTGTCTGATCTATTACGAGATCTTCTTCCAACTTAACATCTATGCCGGCGTTGAGCATTGACACATAGGGTATATAAGCGTATTTCTCGAACTCGGGAACGATTTCGATATTGACATTGACGCTGTTGGTCAGCATACTACCATAGATATTGGTACGATAGTTGCGCTGTACGGGTACTGCGCTTATGGGAAAAGTGCGTGTCGCGCCGTCCTTGGCGGTTACGGTAAATTCCACATCAACCAGTCGCTTGTCGATGCTCATCAGCAGATAATTCATCGACAGATAGTTATAGCCCTTCTTGGGGAAAGCCTCGCCGGTGGGCAGGGCGTTAGCTGCGAACGTTACCTTGGTGGGGTCACCTTCTTCCACTTTGCCATTGAGCAGATTCAGGCTCTTGTAAGTGGGCACGGTCACGGAAACAGTCTCGGCCTCGAAGCCGGTAAGCTTGGCGGCAGCCAAGTCATCTGTACCGATGTTCAGCTGCGCAAACGGACGGTACAGCTTGACGGTCTCGGTGGTGTTGCCTTTCACTTTGATGTCCTGAGCGGCATAGAAGGCATCAAACTTCTCATCATCGGTCTTGGCGCCGTCATAGTTGGCTCTTACCGTGAAGGTGGTAGTGTCGAAGGTGTATGGAGCGCCCTCGGCTGCGGCCCAGCATACGACTTTATATGTCTTACCGGCTGCAAGACGCACGTTCACCTGCGTGGCAAGATTGATATCGGTTTTGAGGACAGTGGCGCCGCCGTCAAATACGGGTAGGGCTGTCTCGCCGTCCAGAACAAGCATGGTAAGATTTGTAGCGGTAGTTCCATCGCCGAATGCGCGCGATTGAATTCCGTCGGGAAGGGTCACCGACAGCGTAACGGTGCTCTCGCCCGTTACAGGTGCCACTTCTTCCGAAGAGCAGGATGTGCCTGCAAACATCATTGCGGTAAGTGCAATTGATGACAGAATAAATTTCTTTATAATCATTTGATTATATATTATTAATTTATAAACCTGAATGTTCTTATACGTATCAGCGATACTCATAATTATATTCGCCGTCGAAATCGGCATCAATAGCCACACCGCCCTCGGCCTTAACGGTCAAGAATTTGCCGCGAACAATCGTGACCTTATTGCGCACCAGCGGAACCGCTACAGGTTCGCTGCGCGACAGCAGTGTCCCATCGCGGTCGTATATTTCCACTGATACCGTGACGGTGGACTCGTGCCCGTTGACAAAGACATAGTCGAAGCCGAGTTCGGCATTATCTTTGTCCAACTGTATCATACGACCTTCGAAGTTCAATCCGGTCCATGCATCGGCCGGACGATTGGTGAACATATTGAACGAACAGGGTACAAATCCCGAGTAGCGGAATAATACATAGTAATCACCGGTATTGATACGTCCATACGTATCCTGTGGCGAAGACTCGTCTGTAGAACCTTTACTATCAGAGCCTTTACTATCGGACGTATCAGCATCATTGCCATTGTCGACTCCGGAGGCATTTGGGTCTGCATCGCCGCGGGCAGCGGCTCGGCGTGCTTCCTGCTCAAGGAACTTGACCACGTCCGTAGCCAGGAACTTGAACTTGGCCATCGGGCGCTGCATTTCGACTACGATGCGATTGGTCACTCCACTGCCAGTTGTGTTGTTGAGGAATTCGGTATTGGCGTATATCTCCGCCACCTGCTCGCCACGGAAGCCGTCACGTGCATCGGTATTGCCGATATAGTCTTCGCGTCGGGTCAGGATTATTTCCTCGAAATCGGAAGGATCGTAATATAGATTATCCTCGGTGCCGGTGGCCACATAGTCGGCCCATACCAAGAAACGGTAGTTGCCGGCGGGCAATTTGAGCGGCACCGTGTAATTGAGATCGGTAATGTCGCTCTTGGTGAAGACGTAGCTGGCTATGGCGCTGCGTCCGCCGCGATTGTTGTTGCGACTTTCATCTACCACGGGATAGACATTAATCACATAGCGTATATCGTATGACAGTCCATCCACATCACGACTCTGGTAATCGACATACTTGTAGAAGTCCATATTCATGTTGCCGGTGAAATCCAACACCAGCTCGACATCCGTGCCTTCTCCCTGCTCGGGAAATTCGTGTACGTCGCACGATGCCAGCATCACGGTCAAAGCCGCAATCACAAATCCTGATATTGTGTTTCTCAGCTTTTTCATCGTCTGTTACGTTTTATATCAAAACGGTAGGCTATGGTCACCGCGACATTGTCCACTCCGAAGAATGTACGATGACGCTCGTCCACGACAAGCCCGTTATGATAATTGTGGAATACATCGTAATGCAGCCTATAGACACCGACGCCGGCGGTCAATTCCAGCCACCAATGCCTATCTTTGGACAATGCCGTACGCCATCCGCCGCTGAAGCCGCCACCCAAGGCCGGGGTCTTGCCGTTGTGGTCCTGATAGCGCCACTCGCCATTCTTGGCGTAGTTGTAATATGCCAGTGACAGGTGTGCCCCGGCATATACGTGCTCGTTGAACCAATAACGTATCTCGGGCTGTACCACGAAGGTGCGATATTTGCGTGTGCTCTTAAAGTAATTCCATGCGCTATAGTACAGCGGCAAAGTCACGCTCCAACGGTCACTCCATTGATATTCGGCTGCTATATTGGTCATTATCAAGCCCCAGCCTACAAGGTTGGTCTTGACAAGGATATTTTGCAACGAATCGGGATTCGCCGGTTCTATCACCGGTATAGGCTCAGGTTCGGGTTCCGGTTCGGGTATGGGCTCCGGAATCGGCTCGGGTTCGGGCACCGGCTCGGGCAGGGTGTCCAGTGGCATAGGCCGTCGAGTGTCAAAGCGTCCGACCTCGGGCGCCGGAGTGATACGACGTGTGGTAAATACCGCTGTAGCCAATCGCATACGCGGGAATATGGCTCGCTGCAGGCGTTGCCAAGCATCCGTACCGCGACTTCGTTCGATGGCTTTGGCTCGCCCGTCAATAGTAGTGCCGCTGCCGTATTGCACCAAGGTACTGTCGGCACGAAGAGCCGCAATAATGCTGTCCTTTTCTTCTATGTTCGAGTTACGCACCATCATCTCCATCTGGTCCCATGGTATATATGAGTCCATAGTATAATGCACGATGCTGTCGGGAACGGTGAGACGCTCGGCAATGAGGGCACGCATTGCATCGCAACGCTGCCGCGCCAATCGTTTGTTCAATTGATAACTGCCTTCGGGAGAGGCATATCCACCCAGGGTGAGAGACGTTAACCTGTAGTTGGTATCACGCGCCACTTCATCCGCCAACTGTCGCAGCTGTCGTACGCCCTGCGCATTATTGCGAAAAGTCGTGTCTATAGTGGCCTTGCCCGCGCGAAACTCTATGGCAACGCCTCTCATATCTTGTTGCCCACGGCATATCAATGCCAAAAGCATCATGGTGGATACGGCAAGCAATCGTATTGATGTAACCATACTTTATCGTTTTGGTTTTTATCGTCTTTGTCTATTTTGAGTCTATGTCAGTGCCTAAAAGTTGCCTAAGAATGCTGACAAGGATCTGATATATTTTCAAGTGTTCGTATTACTATTGTTCTACGCATTATATTTTCGGCAAGCCACGTAATCCGGATAGAGCCGACAAAAGTCATCGCAACGACTACGCTCGCAGCTATGTACCGCATACGAAGCTGACGCTTCTTCCCTCCGAAACGATTACGAGTCCGGTATATGCTTCGGCCGATTGGCCGCATACCTTTCCCCCATTCCCGATTTCGGATATCGGATTGTATGTCTGTCTTTGTCCCAACCGTATTGTCTCTGACTAACCGGCTAAAGACCGGGAATACGACGACTTTCGGGATGCCGTGTCGTATTCCTGTGATGATAACCACCGCGGTCAATGCCGTATGACTCGCTATTCCAACTCGGCCCTCCTTAGGAGGCCGCCATTGTTCTGCTTTCGTCTGCCCTTGGCAGCGGTGTATTGTTTGGAGTACCGTCCCTGAGTCTAAGAGTAAATCGCTTTTATCGCTATTACGTTAAACGTTGAGGATATGTATCCGTTTCTCCATGGCCAGCTGACTAACAATTATTTGCATTTGGAACACAGATTGTCTGTGGCTGATCAATAATTTGTCGGTGTGACTGACAACTACAAGGCGCTTTCCGCTTTGAGCGCCTCTTTTATGGCTTATTAATTGCTCTTTTATTTCGAATGCAAATTTAAGCATATATTCTAATATTTTCACCCCCCCCCCCGTGTTAATTTATGTTAATCCAACTTACCCGGACACGGCCTCTGCATTTGCATACACAATATCCATGTCGAATCAGTACACATAAGCGCTTTTCACATTATTAAATAATATGATTATACCCGATTCAAACGACCCATATCACCAGACCGAACGACACGAGAGACGACCCGGATATAGACGCCCCTTGCGTAATGTCGACACAAAATAGCTACAAAACGCGCATTGAGCGCTCGCGATACAAACGTCCCGACATCCGGCGACAAAAACGTCCGCTCAAAAAAACACCACACCGGCCCGGTCTAACTCCGCGATACAACTTATATACAAACCCTCCATGCCATTATAATATGTCCGCCCGCCCAGCCCATGCACCCGCCTCCCCAATAAGCATAATACAAAACGACATCATACACAGAAACGCAACTTTAAGCCTGTCGCGACAAGCAAACATAAAGTACCATACCATCAGTCCCGCATAAGACACACGACCCCGACGGACCAACCATCCACCGCCTCTCTCCGATTACACAATATGCGTTCGAAATTCCAGAAAGAAATCCCACCGGAAAAAAATGTGTGCTAAGTGCCTGTCAATTGACAAATTTTCACTAACTTTGCCCCTAAAAAGTGGGCTTAC
>CAKTOT010000120.1 GCA_934590135.1 uncultured Muribaculaceae bacterium | reverse complement strand
TCGGTGACGTAGTAGTGGGGGACGAGGTCGGCGTCGAAGTAGCCGCCGGCGAAGCGCAGCATCTCCAGCGTGTCGGCGACGGAGTTACCGGCACCGCCGCGCATGACGTGGCCGTCGCCGCTGTACGCGCGTACGGACGTGCGGCGCGTACGTCCGGGAAGCGCACCGGCTGAGACGGGCGTCACCGCCGTCTCGTAGGACGTCGAGAAATGATTGCGTGCAACTATTTGTAGTAGAACCATCGACTATTGAGAACTACTTTTTTGAGAGGCTATTTTTCGGCGTATGGGAATAACACCTTGTAAAATGCCTCAGGATTATCAAACTTGTATGGCGCTATACGTTCATCGTCAGGCACTGACGTGAGCGGTTTGGATGGATCTTTAGAAACATAGTCAACGCATATGATAATGCCGGTAAATCTATTTATGAGTTTTGCTTTCATCATGCACAATACGGCTTTGTTCGTCGGGGGGTCAAATGGCACTACATAGAAGTTCTCGTATGGACTTTTTTTGAGATCCTCTTCATCCCAAAAGCCTATACGTTCATATATCCACCATAGCTTTGTATCGACCCAATCACTAAAGTCACTATATTTATCATAAAAAATATCTGTACCATCTTTTTCCCCAAATATTGGTATAGGACCGGGGTAGAACATGTTCTCAAGAAAAAACAAACCGGATGATGCTATGGTCAGGTAGCAATATGGAGATTTTATTAGTTCTTTTTCGGTGATATCGTAGGAAAGGTCGGCTTTATCAATATCTACTATAATGTATGGGTGTAGCGTCTTTTTTCCAAGCAAGAAAGTCATATTTGCTTGATATACGGAATCTAACAGATAAATATTAACACCGCCATCATCATTAAAAAAACGATTGGTTAAACCTTCCGGATACTCATCCGGCGTAGCTTTGTCTTTAACTAATACCGTTTGTGTAAAACACATAATAACACTTAGCAACATCACCATTGCAATAAATGTCCGTTTGCGCCTAATGCTTTTGAGATTCTGTAACTTCATATTTCCATTCTATTTTTTTGATTTCTTCTTCATTATCCAAATGTCCTTTGCCCATCTCTGTCCCATTCTCGTCTTTCAGAACAACTCCTGTAATGGCATTTTCAAGTATGGCTTTTATTTCTGTCATAGATACCACCTTTGTCCGTTTGGGAGAATTCCCTATAGGATACATCAGACCGGCATTTGAAGAGTGTAATAGTCCCAAAGAGTGGCCTACTTCGTGAGGTCCGGTAAGCTCCACCCTGTCTGCTTCTGATATCTTTATCAACCTGTTTGAATACGATCCTGCAGAAGCTCTATTCTTCTTGTCGTTTGGAATAGTTGGCACAGTCATATACAAATTGCCGGCTTTGTCATCTTTCATTGCATAAGTTATAGATTTGCGCTGTTCCAAGTCCTCTCCATTTGGAGTTTTATATGGATTAACTTCGTGATACGACAATGCAAAGTTTATGGTATACCCATCCATAGCATATTGTCCGCTGAGATCGTTCCAAAAACCGATGGCCGCGGACACTGATCCGACATCACTTTTATAAACATAGTAATCTGCTGATACTGTGATTGTCTGCTCTTCGTGGTTCACTTTCACGTGGTAGTCATTGCCCGAATCATCTCCAAACCGTATCGGATTTCCGCCGCAGAACAGATATGGGGACTGGTCGGGGTGCTTTTCACACAAATTGTCTATGCGATTAAACCGCGTTTGAGAGGGGACGCACATTCGTGCGCCATAGATGTACTCGCGCAGACCGTCGCGGCGGACGTACTCCTTGTCGCCGTAAAGGTAGGGATTGGCGAATGTGGATGCGGTAGCGGAATTGCTTGTCGTGGCAGACATCGGCAAGGCGGGCTCGGAGATGCCGATGCCTGCGGAAGCGGCGGGGTCGCGGTGGGGCTCGCCGTATGGGTAATAGGTGGTGGATTGGACGAGGGCGCCGTCTGAACGGATGACGGCGATGTTGCTGCCGAGGTAGTCGGTGATGTAGTAGTGGGGTGTCAACTGCCCATCGAAGTAGCCGCCGGCGAAGCGTAGCATCTCCAGCGTGTCGGCCGCGGAGTTGCCGGCACCGCCGCGCATGACGTGGCCATCGCCACTGTACGCACGTACGGACGTGCGGCGCGTGCGCCCGTAACCCACGGGCTGAGGGTCATCATCGACGCGTATGCCGTTCGAACGATAATGCAGCGACAGCGGCAAGGACACATCGCCGACACTCAGCGTGTAGAGTGGCACGTCAAACTCGCAAGCCCCCGTGAGCATAGCCGGCGCCGGCATCTCGGCCTGACGAATGGCGCGCGCCTGCGGGCTCTCGGGCCACACCCCGCTCTCCTGCCACGGCACGGACACCGCGCCGCGCACGACCGCCGCCGCGAGCATCGCTCCTGCCAAAAGTCCTAACCGCCGTCTACCGCTCATATCCTACTCTCGGATTTAGAATTTATTCAATCCTCTCAGTAATTCTTTCAAGGAACAACGATATACAATCGGTGCGTTCAGGCTCGATCAGTCCCTCTCCATGGCATACAAACCGGCTTTTGGCGACACCCGAAGATGCCCACCCATAATCCACTATGAGTGTCAGCAAAATCGTGGACAAGCATCGCAAATATGTCATGGCGTTGGAAGGCGGCGTTAAGTCATTATCAAAACAATCATAAGGTGCTGATTGATGTGCGACTACCACACACACCGCAAATGTACCGACATTTTATTTATCACAGCAACCGCCCACTGTTAAAAAAAAATAATATACATATATTATGAGGCATTATGTGTACTTCCGCAGCCTTTTCAATAATCCGAGCATATATGCCAAAATACTCGGACTATTTACGCCTTTATTCTGCCGCACGCCGAGGGGCACTCACAGCCGGTCAATACCCCAAGAAGCTGTAGTCGCCGTCAAAGCCTTCGGGCATATCCCCATATTGGCCATCAGTCAATGCATCCCACGTGTCTGACGCATAATCTCGGTCATCCGAATCATCGTAATACATTCCGTCATTGTAACTGTAATCATTACCGGAATTGTATGGATCTTCGTAACCGGGTTTCAATTCGCCGAAGGTGTAAAGATGCTCCTCGCCGTTCTTAAAAGTCTTTATCGTGGAATAATCCTTTCCATAGAATTTCCATACGGTATACTCCAACGGTAGAACTTCTTCTCCGCTTTCGTTGATGATGCCCTGCTCCTCGCATTTCGTTGCCGAGCCGTCGCCTCCTATAACTGCGACAATATTCGGAGACGTGGTATCGTTGTAACCGATGACCTTTGCAAGTCCGTTCTGAAAGCCATCCATCCAGGCGTACTTTCCGAAGGGCACGACAACGTTTCCATCGCCATCTACTGCGCCCCATTTGTAATCTTTGTTTTGCACAACAGCCAGGTCGGAATTGATGGGTAACTTTATTTGGCGGTAGTAGTTTTCTTCCATAATAAGATGTGTATTGTGATTGGTTAGACGCCGCAAAGGTAAGTCGCGGCTGCGAATCCTATGTTCGCACTCAGACTAATGCAAAATACTCAAAAAAATAATTATATAATCGCACGAAGAAAAACTCCGGCAGTCAACCCAATCATATTGCGTTGTCAGCTTGCCCATTACACGCCATCAGGCATCACCCCGACAGCAGCAAGAACATTCTCGGGAACTTCAGGGAGGTGAGGCGAGATGATGCGGCGATTGGCCGGCAGGAGGGTGTTGGCACGGTTGCCGAGGTTTTTGGCAAAGCCCAGAGGATGACCTTGATAGGTGAGTAGAACTATGCCGCGCGGCGTGTTCTCAGGCAATATCGGGGCGTTGCGCTGCAAATACGATACAGCTTCTCGCCAGTCCAAAACAACCTCAGCAAAGGCCTCGGAATCTATGGCCTGACTCATAGCCAAAGCATGTGCCGGGATAATATCGCGGCCCTTGACAGTGCCGACTTCCACTCCGCCGAGGATGACGCGCAGCCCGGCATCGGCGAGACGCGCAACCATAGCAGCCACAGCCGGCGAAGTGGCCGTAATTGTCGCGGCGGCATCGGTACTCCACACCATATCGCCGCGCACCATACGGCGCACGGCTTCCGGAACGGGCTGAGCCTTGGATGCAATCTTGCGCTTGGACGACTTGGAACGGCGCATATCATCACCCTGTGCTGCCTGAGCGCTGTCGCCGTCCTTGCGTAAGGCGGCTACGAACAAGCCTTCGCCACGTGCTATGCCCGGATAAAAATGGGCGCACGGGAACGGCGCACAATCGTTCTCGAAGTATCCCGGAGAGACACCGGGCAGACCCTCCAACCCGGTAGATAGCGGCGTAGCCCCCAATTCATCAACGATATAGCGTACATTGTCTTCGTCTTCGGCCGTATTGAAGGTACAAGTGCTGTACACCAGTACTCCGCCGGGACGTAAGGCGTCCCACAACCCGTGCAAAATTCGGCGTTGTATCGCAGCACAATCGCGCACCAATGACGGCGACCATTGGGCCACGGCATCCGTATCCTTGCGCATCATACCTTCGCCGGAGCATGGCACATCGGCGCAAATGACATCAAAGGCACTACGAAGCGTCCCGAAGGATGCGGCATCGGCGCATGTGGCAATGATACGCGGGTCGCCCCAGCGCTGCAAGTTCTCTATCAATATCCCGGCACGTGTGCGGTCGTACTCATTGGCCACCAGCACCGTACTTTCACCGCCAAGGGCGTCCGCCACGGCCGTAGTCTTGCCTCCGGGTGCAGCACACGCATCAAGTACGCGCAATTCGCCGTCCGGGTCTATGCCGGCCTGTGCCAGGGCATGGCGCAAGACCGCAGGCAACGCCGCGCTCGACGCGTCCTGCACATAATACAAGCCCTGATGCAATGCCGGATCAAAGGTGAAGCGCGGACGTCCCGGCAGATATGCCAGACGCGCATTCCACGGCGCTATATCGACATTCAGCGGCATTCCGAGCCCGCGATGTGCGGCAAGGCGCACGGACACTTCCGGCTCGCTCGTCGACAACGCCTCGACAAGGACACGACCCTGCGGCCGCTGAAGCAGCATTTGCACAAAAGCATCGGGCAGATGTCGCCTCTCAGGACTTGCCGGTGATGATAGAGCGGATGTCATTGAGCTTGTTTAGTGCCTCCAAGGGCGACAGATTATTGATGTCCAGACCTATGATTTCGTCCCGTATCTGACTAAGCACCGGGTCGTCCAACTGGAAGAAACTCAGCTGCATACCGCCTTCCTTCAGCGGCTTGGGAGCCTCGGCGCCGGTCATATCCACTGCACCGGCGGCATCGCGATTGGCCTCGAGACGATGTAAAATGGCGTTGGCGCGGTTGACGATTACCGCCGGCATTCCGGCCAGTTTGGCTACATGTATACCGAAGGAGTGCTCGCTGCCGCCGCGTTCCAGTCGTCGCAGGAACACCACCTTGCCGTCAATTTCCTTGACGGACACGTGGAAATTGTGTATGCGCAGATAGGACTGTTCAAGCTCGTTGAGTTCGTGGTAGTGCGTGGCAAAGAGGGTCTTAGGCCGCAGATTGTCAGGCGTGTCGTGAATGTACTCGACGATGGCTCGGGCTATCGAGATGCCGTCGTAGGTAGACGTTCCGCGGCCCAATTCATCAAAAAGTATCAGCGACCGTTGGCTCAGGTTATTGATGATGGATGC
>CAKTOT010000119.1 GCA_934590135.1 uncultured Muribaculaceae bacterium | reverse complement strand
GTCCGCCCTATGCACTTGTTGTATATCATTATAATCCTACATCAAACCGCAACGGTGCCCATGAGGTAGCCGAGCGCCAGCGCGTTGTATATCATTATAATCCTACATCAAACCGCAACTATCATGCCCCTCTATATTGCCTACCGTTGTTGTATATCATTATAATCCTACATCAAACCGCAACTGACACAGGCGGCGCAGTCGCAGGAGATGAGTTGTATATCATTATAATCCTACATCAAACCGCAACTGGATGTCAGTCCTCAATATACCCCCCGTCGTTGTATATCATTATAATCCTACATCAAACCGCAACGTAGCGTCTGTCTAAGCGTTAAAACAATAGGTTGTATATCATTATAATCCTACATCAAACCGCAACTCCTAGACCTGCAAGCCGACGCGCTTAGGGGTTGTATATCATTATAATCCTACATCAAACCGCAACTTGACCCCACAGGGAGATTTAGCGGACAGCAGTTGTATATCATTATAATCCTACATCAAACCGCAACTGTCGTTGCTTTGGGATAGGAAGCTCAAAGGTTGTATATCATTATAATCCTACATCAAACCGCAACTATCGCAGCATAATTCACTGATACAAAGAGATGTATAGTGTATATGTGTGATAGAAAACGCCGTGTAGGCTTGCATTCTGAGGCAAAGTTACGCATTTTTTTGCGAACCATAGAGTGCCGG
This sequence comes from uncultured Muribaculaceae bacterium, assembly GCA_934590135.1. Classification (GTDB taxonomy): domain Bacteria; phylum Bacteroidota; class Bacteroidia; order Bacteroidales; family Muribaculaceae; genus CAG-873. Next base: position 5,128 of record CAKTOT010000119.1, on the reverse strand, counting down.
AATCAGCAAAAATCAATAAAACTCCAGCTGAAGTTGGACAGGAATCTTAGAATCCTTTATCCGCGAATTCTTGGAGCTTTCGGGCTTTCCCCAGTAATTGAAGATCTTAGAGAGTTTGTCCGTCACGGAAAGTATTTTTACGTTACCTTCATCCGGAAATATGTGCGTAATCTTCTCAATAAGGGCATCGGCGTGCTGATACGAAGGACAATGGCATGCATATACCGAGAACTGCATCATTTTAAAGCCTAAAGCCTCAATGTCTTTGCGGAATTTGGTCGCCTGCTTCCGCTGCCGCTTGGTACAGACCGGAAGATCGAAAAATAGGAATAACCACATAATATGATAAGCATTTATTCGGTTGTGTGTCATGGAATTTGTGGTAAAGTTAGGATTTGAGATTTACGAAGAATGTATGAGCCGAGTGATGCCGTAGTTGATGAAAGTGCCAGCATAAGCGGTCGCATTACATCACCGCATAACACGTCACAGGTCAGAACCTTAAGCAATTGAGATTTGGTCTTCTTGTTGATGGAGGCTTGGCCTTGTTTCCATAGTTCGTACACGATCAAATCAACAAAAGGCCTGAAGGGTTCCATAATATCATCCGCCAAAGGGAAGGCGTTGTATCGGTTACGGTGGAAGATTCCGAAGGCAGGGGACACACCAGAGCCGATAAGCGCACGGATGGTTGCAGCTCGCAGTATTGCGTAACCGTAATTGAGTAAGGCATTGATGCCATCACCTTCGCGGTCGCGGACAAAAGCCTCATCAAACATCTCGGTCCAATAAAGGCGGGCGGCTACACCTTCGCGGTTAGTGGTGTCACCGCTTAGCACATTGCGCACGTGCGACGACAGGATGTCGCCATCTAATCCGCAGAGGTCGAGTACGCGCTTTTGATTGGCTATCTTTGCCGTAATGATTTGCTTCCATGCCTGTTTGAGCTGCGGCAGTGTCATTTGACATTGGGCTCTAAGCACTTCGCTTTGAGTCGTGTTGCCTTCGAGCGGAGTGACGATTGTCGCCGGGCAATGCTTTTCATCGCAAATGACGACCATCACATTTGCGGCGGCAAGAGCGTTCAGCAGTGGCAGGGTTATGGTTGTCACCATGCTCTCCAATATCAGAATACCGATATTGGCAACCGGACGCGTAATCGGCTCCTCGTCGTCCGCCCCTGTGATTACCAACAGGTGGTTCCGCAGAGACAGACGACGTGGTGTCGATATTACGATGGTCTGCTTAATCATGTTTCAGAAACTTGATTTTGCCAAGCACATCGATGGTGAAGTCTCGATTTTGGATTAAGGCCTTTAAAATGGTTGCTTTGATTCTCATATATGGGCAAAAGAATCCATTATTGTCATCCTCTTTCTTTTTTCGGCCAGATTGAGATAATTGGGCTTGCTTAAAATTGATTCGACCATCTGCTTCCATACTGGTTAATACATACAATCTTCGGCAAAGTTCTGCGGCGGTGGCATTGTATATCTCCTCGGGCGAGTTTTCATAGAGCAGTACCGAATCGCCTTGATGCAGCGCTGCTTTGAGGCGATAGCCGTTTTCGTCTACGGGAGGATATAGCTCGGTGCGATTTGTGCGATTGCCCACCTTGAAGTGAGATGCCGCTGCCAGATTATTGACAATACGGAATGACCGCTTGGCTTTTGCCGTAGAGCCTTGCGGCAGAACTTGCTCGTATATGGCAATGCAGTAGTTGCCGTCATTTTTGAAGTGCCCGGTTCGCTTGTACTCGTGTCGCGATATGTCGCGATTCTTGCGAACGTTGAGCGGACGCGTAACATCCGGAGTAAAGCATCTTACCTTCTTGATTTGTATGCCCTTGGCTTCGTTCATCCATATGGGATTTGCTAATGCAGTTTTGATTTCCGGCGCTTTATCAAGACCACGAGTGGCTGCTTGTACCTTTTCTCTGACGATAGGATCAACTATTCTTTCTATATCGCTTTGGCTTGTTAATTCAGTAATCGGTTTACGAATTACATATTTCACTTCGCCGTCACGTTCGATGGCGCCGTAGTTGGTGTCCATGTGCAACGACAGGCGAGCCGTATCGCTTTCGGAAATATGCGATGGTTTATGACCTTTTATATGGTGGCTGCCGGTGAACCTGATACGGCGGCGCACTTGTTTGGGCGCATTGTCCGTGAAATCGTACGATACTAAGGTCTCGGCTTGGATGCGCCGCATATCATCCACGAAACCTTCCCAAGGTTCGGGTACTGACGGACGTTCCCTGTCTGCATATCCGTTCAGGTGGTACGAAGCCGCAAGACGTTGGTAATCGCCTCGACCGATGCATGCAATGACTACGGCATCCACTTGGTGGTGTGTATGGTTGTCGCGGGATTTTTTCTCATCGGCACTTTGCAGTTTCCATGCTTTGCGGAAGTCGGCTGTTGCAGCGCCTTTGACGATGGAGACATCATCGAATAGGGACTTCAAGAACAGTCGGGCATATCGAGCCACGATGCCGGCTGTGGCGCCCTGGCGGCGGCTGAAGTCTTCGGGTACTTCGGTCATCTCGAACCGATGGTATTTGTTGCGCCAATAGACTTGCTGCAACTCCAACGAATGTCGTTTTTGTATTATGCGGTCTTTCTGGCTTTTGTCCATAGATGCATTTGTGCGGCAGCGGCGGATTTGTTTCTGCAAGTCGTCGGCCTTTTCTTTCATGAACGCCACTCGTTGCATCACTTCGTCAGCATTGGCCAATTCGCTCGGGAGTTTTGTCTTCTTCACCTCGCGATTGAAGCGCGAATCGCAAAGGGTGAGGTTTTCCATAGTGCTGTCTCCGCCACGGCTGCGTGGAATTGTGTGCTCGATGTCATATTTCGGATCGGGACCGAAGATGCACTCAAATCCGATTTGCTTACCGGTGTATAGGCATTTTTTGTCCTGCTCTTCCCATAGAATATACTTGGCAATATCATCATCGGATACGTTATTAACTCCATAATCTTTGAGTAAGGCCTTGGCTTTTGCACGCTCGCTTTCATTGTGCTTGTTTCGTTGCCTTATTGCGGCACGCATATTTGCATCATTGAGTTCGCGGCCCAGCTCGATATGCACTTCGGTTTCGCGGTCAATCAAGCCTTTGACCAATAGAGCGTTGACCACGTGGCGAATGCGGTGTAACGAGCGCATCGCCATCGGGTTGCGTATCGAAGATGTACGCGGAGAGCCCAGGTGCATACGGCCTTGGTCGTCAGGACGAACATGCGGATATGTTTCGAGATCTGACGGATGGTATAGGCGGTTGAGCGTTTTGTGGTCGATATGATATTTCTCGGCAAGGAAATTCTTGAGCCATTGGTACATGGTGCACTCACAGGTCTTCTTGTCGTACTCGTTGAGGCAGCCGACGGCCATATCGACCGCCGCCTGACGCATATCGTCATTATCTCGGACATACGCCGGCAGTACCGCATCTATATTGGCAAGCATTACGGCATACGAATACAACATGCCGCCGCGCATAAACGGCAGAATCTTCCGTATTACCTTGTGGCTCAGAGATGCGTATGCGCTCACCATCTTGATACCGGCAACTTTTTTTTGCGGTATCGGCATCTAAACCGAGGTTTGTCTCGAGCCAGGCCTCAAGCTTGTCATCGTTATCGAAAAATGATAGTGTGTGCCATACATCATTCACCTTGTCGTCAAGGCTTTTGTTATCTCCTTTTACGTATTGGGCGTCTATAACGGCTTTCCAGTCCGATCCCAGAGCGGCAACCATTCCGGCGGTGAACGGCGAGCCGGCAATGCCCATATCCATCGGATAGTTGAATAGAATGTCTTTGTCTCCGTCGGTCTTGTAGTATCCGTAGCATTTCTTGCCGTACTTCTTGATGTAAGGCTTGGCAAGTTCCTTGGCTATGTCTTCGAAATCAAAGTTTGATTTTGATTTGCGGTAGAATAGCGGCATTATCAGCTCTCGTTCCTCATCCCAAAGCGGGCGAAGCATATCATCGTCGGGGGTCTTAATCCTTATCTGATTTATGGTCTGGAGCATACGCATTTCTTCAAAATCCGGATGGCTCATTTGACATCTTGATTTTGAAGGCTCGAAGAGGCAATGCCCCACGGTATGTTTCTGAGATTTCAGCGGCCTTTGGTCAAACAGCACATGCTCAAGGCGTTTGATGGTATCTTCGTCCAACTCCTGACGGAGACATATCGCATGAAATTCTTCGACATAATGGTTGTCTCGCGAGGTGTATTGATTGCGAATTCGTTTGCCCTCGTTGTATAACTTTTCAAAGTATTCGGCAAGGTATTCGCAGCCTTCTTCTTTCATTTTATGAGACAAATCGGATATTGCCTCTTTGACCTTGCCTTTTTCGTCATCATTTGATTGATCCTTACGGTTCGAGCGAAATCCGCGCCGTTGAGCCATGTGATAGAGTGCCCGCCCAAGGATATATCGTTGAGCTTCCTGCGTCAAATCCAACTTTTCGTGCAGGCATATAACGCGATACCTGTAAGGTGTAATGGCGTTGTCGTCATCTGTCCCCAACCACTGCATGAACTCCGGTGTGGCCGGATAGACTTTTTTCAGGCGCCATTGAGATAGTAATTCTGGCGACAAATACGGACACCACCCCAACTCGCTCAGAATGCGTAGAAGTCGTATTTTGCGAAGCTTACGTCTGTAAAAGCTGCGTCTCATTGCCCGATGTGACGTGCGTTCCGCGGCTTTGGACACTTCGTTGCCTTTTTCTTCCTTTACGCCTTCGGTGAATATGTGAACGCCGCTGTCTACCAGGGCGCATTGGTCTCCGAGACGGTCTACGACCGCCCATCCGATACTATTAGTGCCTGTATCTAATCCGAGGATACGTTTTTTCTCATTTGTTTCCATATATATGATTTTGGGGTATTTTTAGATTCTACTTAAGCCATCCATAGTGCTGATTTGTTAAATTATGCCAAATTTACGATTTTTTTTTGGATGTCCCAAACTATTAGTCTAAATTTGTCGCAAGATAAGTAAAATCCTACATCTTATCGCAATAAGGCAGTAATTGCCGAAGGATTTCATCCTATGCCCTCGCTTCGGTGAGGGTTTTTTTATATCGGTTATATTGTAAATTTATAATAA
>CAKTOT010000118.1 GCA_934590135.1 uncultured Muribaculaceae bacterium | reverse complement strand
ATATGTCCCCGGAGGCATATAGTGTGCCTTCGGGGACAATTTGCTAATAATCGTGTTGTTGTGCTTAGAATGCGTTGACGATACCCATGAAGTCTTCACACTTGAGGGCTGCGCCGCCGATGAGGCCGCCATCTATATCGGGCTGAGCAAAGAGCTCGCGGGCGTTGCCGGGCTTGCAGCTACCGCCATAGAGGATGGAGGTGTTTTCGGCTACATCATTGCCGTATTTTTCGGCGATGACGCTGCGCACGTATTTGTGGATTTCTTCGGCTTGCTCGGCTGTGGCGGTCTTGCCTGTGCCGATGGCCCATACGGGTTCGTAGGCTACGATGATTTTGCCGAAGTCTTCGGCGGAGAGATTGAATAGTCCGTCTTCGAGTTGGGCTTTAACTACATCGAAGTGTTTGCCGGCTTCACGCTCTTCGAGAACTTCGCCAATGCAGAATATGGGCGTCAGACCGTTGGCGAGAGCCAAGGCTACTTTTTCGCGGAGAGTTTCGGCGGTTTCGCCATAGTACTGGCGGCGTTCGCTGTGGCCGAGAATGACGTAGGTGGCTCCGGTGGATGCTACCATTTCGGCGGAAACTTCGCCGGTATAAGCGCCTTTGACGTGGTCGGCGCAGTTCTCTGCACCCAGCCCGAGTTTACCTTTGTTTGTAATTATGGCATTTACGGGAGCAAGGTGGGTGAAGGGTACGCAGATGATGACGTCACACTTGGGGGTGATGTTTTTGAGTGCGCTGTCTACTTGAGATGCAAGTTCTACGCCGGCGCTGAGCGTGGTGTTCATTTTCCAGTTGCCGGCAACAATGTTCTTTCTCATTTGTTGTATATAATATTTTGTTTTGCGTTTAGTTGTCTTGGATAAAGGGACGGCTGTTGTCCCGATATCAAGGTGCAAATTTACGGCTTTTTTTTGTAATAGGCAATAGCTGCGAGGTCTGTGGCATGCTGCGAGATTACGGCCGGACGATGTGTCGCCTAAGCATTTTTTGCGTTCAGCCTATTGCGGATGGTCGGAGGTAATGTCATGGCCATCAAGACGGCTAAGACGAGTATGTATATCTCGGCGGCATGACGTGCAGAGGCTTCCGTGTGCAACGTGTCAATGTATGCAGGGTCGTCTAGTACGGCCAATCCGTCCTGCATGACGCTGACGCCCAAGTTGTGCGGAAGTGTCAATGTGTTCTGTTTCCAAGCAATACGCCCATTGTGCAGACACACGAGTGCAGCGTTGCCGCGCGCCAGCATTTTGAGGTCGGTGTCATCGGCAGTGTATACGGGGTAGTGGGCGCGTACTTTGTCGGCCCAGACCATAGCGGAACTATCATCAGTTCCTACAACGGCAAACATATCACCGCCGTGGGCTGTGAGAGCTCCATATAGTTCATTAGCCATAGCACTGCGAGTGCGCTCGTAGTGCCGTGGGTCAGGCACAAGAAGTATGACTTGGGTCGCATCGCCTGATATGATATCGGCGGTGACGTCCTCGCCTCCAGGGGCGAAAAATGTCAGAGATTTGTCTTTACTATCGCTTTGGGTATCGCGCCGAATGAATGTCCATCCGCTGTCTTCATCGGGTAGGCTGTCCGGGGCAAAGGATTGCTCAATGCCGTGTTTGGCGTATATGAAGCGAATATCGTCATTGTTGCTATCGTTGTCATCGCGGGTCAGTATGGTGCCGGGAGCGTATCCACGGAAGTCTTGTACCGGCTGAATACGATATCCGATGTACTCGATGTACCCGATAAAGGCGGCGGTAGCTATGACGGCCAGCCATTGCAGGCGTGTATGTATCAGTGTTCCGGTTCGGTGGTTATTGATCCACAATACGAATAGTATGACATCAATTGCTATGTTTTTCCAGAAGGTGGCGGCGTTGGACAGAATGACGGCATCGCCGAAGCATCCGCAGTCCTTGACCGGATCGGCTATCCATAGATATAGCGTCAGTATAGTCATGGCTGCCATAAATATGGCGGTGAGTCTTATGACCATACGCCTGAAGCATCCGAGGAGTATCATGACGCCGGACAAAAATTCGGCCATAGCCAATGCTGCGGCAGCTAATGCGGTGACGCTGTCGGGTAGTGCTATGTGCCATACGCCGAGGTATTCGCTAATTTTGTATGTGCCGCCCCAAATATCAACGGCTTTGACCCATCCGGAGAATATGAAGACGGCACCGACGATGACGCGTAGCGTCCATACAAGTATGGCGGTTGAACGTGTCCCCGTGGGGCGTAATTGCCGTAAAACGTTTTCGATGGCTGCCATTGTGGTCAGCAGGTTTCGGTGAGTTTGATGACAGCGAATATAGCGTAATTGAGGATGTCCATATAGTTGGCGTCAATGCCTTCGGATACGGAGGTGGCTCCGCCGTGGTCTTCGATTTCCTTGATTCGCTCAATCTTTGTAAGTATCAAATCGGTATATGACAATACGCGCATCATACGCCACGCCTCGCCGTAGTCGTGATTCTTGGCCTGCATAAGTGCGAATGCTTCATCGGCAACTGTGTCGTATAAGGCCAGTGCTTCATCGGCCGACATATCTTTATGATCTGCGTATCCGTGACGCAGTTGAATTGTACCGACAATGGCGTAGTTGACAAGGGCTACAAATTCGGGCAGTATACCTTCGCCGACGCGGCTGACACCGGTGGTTTCAAGCGTACGTATGCGTTTGGCCTTGATTAATAACTGGTCGGTGAGTGCGGCGGGGCGCATTATGCGCCATGACGGACCGTAGTCTTGCAATTTGCGTGCAAAGATGTCGCGGCAGCGCTTCAGTGCCTCTTTGAATTGGCCGTCGGTGTCCGGGTGTATGCTATTGTCGGGCATAGTGGTGTCGTTGTATGTGTATTATGATGCAAATGTACGCATAAATCAGAAGATAGACAAACCATTGTGCGTTCTAATGTATATTGGGTTAAAGTACAGGTTCGTCAGGTGCTTTAAGACAAATGTCCGGATTGTAATATACGTCGAATGGGATGCTTTGCCGGGGTATGACCCTAACGAAAATAATAGACGACGGGAGTACAAATGTTTTGTGCTCTCGTCGTTGATAGTGTTGTGCTATATCAGCGTATTTCGCTGGTTATGCGGTCGTTGTCCTTGTCGTAGTCGATGACAATCTTACTGCCGGGCATCACTTGTGCCGATATTATCATTTCGGCCAAGGGGTCTTCGAGGTACTTTTGTATGGCACGCTTAAGCGGTCGGGCTCCATACTGTCGGTCGTATCCCTTGTCTGCTACGTAGTTCTTGGCGGCTTCGGTCAATTCGAGTGTATAACCCAAATCGTCTACGCGTTTATAGAATCCGGCCAATTCGATGTCTATGATGCGGAATATTGCGTTGCGATCCAGTTGGTCGAACATTACAATATCGTCTACGCGGTTTAGGAATTCGGGCGAGAAAGTTTTGTTGAGTGCTTTTTGGATGACGCTTTGGCTGTATTCCTTGCTTGATGCATCGCCGGTGGCAAATCCTACGCCGTTGCCAAATTCCTTGAGCTGGCGCGAGCCGACGTTGCTGGTCATTATTATTATTGTATTTTTGAAATCAACCTGTCTTCCGAGGCTGTCGGTGAGACGGCCTTCGTCCATAACTTGCAGCAGTAGGTTGAATACGTCTGGATGGGCTTTCTCTACCTCGTCCAGTAGTACGATTGAGTATGGATGACGACGCACGCGCTCGGTCAGTTGTCCGCCTTCTTCGTAGCCCACGTATCCCGGAGGTGCACCTACGAGCCGGGACACGGTGAACTTCTCCATATACTCACTCATATCTATGCGTATGAGGTTCTCTGCCGAGTCAAACATATACTTGGCCAGGCTCTTGGCTAGATGTGTCTTGCCTACGCCTGTGGGACCCAGGAACAAGAACGAGCCTATCGGTTTGTTCGGGTCTTTAAGTCCTATGCGGTTGCGCTGTATTGCCTTGACTACTTTGTCTATAGCGGCGTCTTGGCCGATAATGACTTTCTTTAGTGCGGGAGCCATTTCGAGCAAACGTCGTCCCTCGGCCATAGCTATGCGTTGTACCGGCACACCGGTCATCATTGCTACAACTTCGGCTACACGATCTGCATCAACGGTTTCGCGTGATTGCTCGAGAGCCTTTTCCCAGTCTTGCTTTGCCTGTTCGAGTTGGTCGGTCAGGTGTTGCGCTTTATCGCGGAATGTCGCCGCACGCTCAAAGTCCTGAGCACGTGCCGCTTCAAGCTTCTTGGCGGTGGCATCTTCAATTTCACGTTCCAGGTTTTCGATTTGCTCGGGTACCTTAATATTGGTGATGTGGACGCGCGACCCCGCCTCGTCCATAGCGTCTATGGCTTTGTCCGGAAAGTTGCGGTCGCTAATGTACCTGTCGGTGAGGCTGACGCAGGCTTCAAGAGCTTCGGGTGTATATGTGACGTTGTGGTGCTGCTCGTACTTGTCCTTGATGTTGTTGAGAATTTCGAGTGTCTCGGCAGCGGTGGTCGGTTCGACCATTACTTTTTGGAATCGACGTTCAAGGGCTCCGTCCTTCTCAATGTTTTTACGGTACTCGTCCAGTGTTGTTGCGCCGATGCATTGAATCTCACCGCGAGCCAGAGCCGGTTTGAGCATATTGGCGGCATCCATTGAGCCTTGCGCGTTGCCGGCTCCGACTATGGTGTGTATCTCATCTATAAATAGTATGACATTGGGATTCTTGGCCAGCTCGTCAAGAACATTCTTGATGCGTTCCTCAAATTCGCCACGATATTTTGTGCCGGCCACTATGGATGCCATATCCAGTGATACTACGCGCTTATTGAAAAGCACGCGAGGCACTTGACGATGGATGATGCGTAGTGCAAGACCCTCGACGATGGCGCTTTTGCCTACGCCAGGTTCGCCTATCAGCACCGGGTTGTTCTTCTTGCGTCGGCTCAGTATCTGTGCCAGACGCTCTATCTCGGTTTCGCGGCCGACTACGGGGTCGAGTTTGTCTTCGGCGGCGGCGCGTGTCATGTCGTGTCCGAATTTATCCAACATCGGGGTGTCCGTGGTTGTCCCTTTGGCAGACTTGTGCGAGCTGCGAGAGGGGCTGTTGCCGCCTTGCGGCTTATCGCCTGGTGCTTCGGCAATGTCGCCGTCGTCCGTGTCCAGCGATCCGACGGCTGCTTCTGCTTGCCCGGTTTCGGCCGGCTCGGTAGCTTCGTTGTCGTTTGAAGCCTCGGCAAAGAGGCGGTTGTATGTTATACCCGCAAGTACAAAAGGTTTTAAAAATTCCATTCCGGCGATTTCGCAATTGTGAAACATAGCCAGCATTAGATGCCGACTATCTATAACTTCATCGTGTAAAATACGCGCCTCAAGAGTGCTGAGTTTGACTATGCGGTTGGTCAATGTGCTGACGCTGAATTGGCCGTCGCCGGTGTCATCCAGGTCGTATAGCCCGTCATCGAGGTCGTCAAACAGCCGATGTATTGTGGCGTCATCGCTTACCTTGGACAGAAGACGATAGCCGCAATTGGCCTCGTCGTTCATGGCAAGCAATATAAACTCCGGTCGTAATGTCTTGACATTGTGACGAGTGGCCAGCTGTGTGCTTTGTTTAATGATTTCGTGTATTTCTTTTGAAAACTTATTCTCCATTCTTTTTCTCCATTATAGTGGACTTGGTGGGAGTTGTATGTATGGCGAACAACGATGTCATCGCTCGCGTGGTTGTCGTGTCCGAATGATGACGCATAAAGCGTGTACGAGGTGTGACAACTCCCATATATGTGTGCAATATTCGTGCCAAAGGCGTATGTGTGATGCCTGTTTAGGCTTTTTTGCAATATTGTCCTAAATAAATCGAAAAAAAAGAAAAAGGAAGTAGTCACTAAGGCAGAAAATAACTACCTTAGTAGTG
>CAKTOT010000117.1 GCA_934590135.1 uncultured Muribaculaceae bacterium | reverse complement strand
AACTCGGCTTTTCTTCCCCGGTCGCTGAATTCTTCAAATATATTGGCTAATTTTGCACTTGATACTGGAATCTACCGAAAGACAGCCGTAGTTCCTGGTTGTCAATTCCTTTTGATTAAACGCCCGCATTACTCTCGTCGGCATACACCTCCGATGGAATCGACTCATTAATTGCCCAAGATCAAATATCGATGTTCAAACGCACTTTGGAGGCCTTAGATAGCGCTATTCTCGCGATTATTTATTACTTTTGCAGAAATTCACTGCCGACAATTGATAAAAAAAACCTAAAACACTATAATATATGGACCAACAAGAACGTATACAACTCAATGGTGCTGCCAACAACCTACGCGTGCTGATAGCATCAATGGTCGAGAAAGCCAAATCCGGCCACCCGGGCGGTGCCATGGGTGCTTCCGATTTCATCAATACACTCTTTGCAAAATACCTTGTCTACGACCCGGAAGATCCTCAATGGATTGCCCGCGATCGTTTCTTCCTTGACCCGGGACACATGTCTACAATGCTTTACGGCGTGCTTGCCTTTACGGGCAAATTCACACCCGAAGAGTTGGCTCAGTTCCGTCAGTGGGGCAGCGTGACACCGGGACATCCGGAACTTGACGTCAATCGCGGCATTGAGAACAGTTCCGGACCATTAGGCCAGGGACATGCTATGGCTGTCGGCTGCGCCATTGCCGAGCGCTTCCTCGTCGCTCGCTTCGGCGAGGCTGCCTGTGCACACAAGACTTATGCCTTCATAAGCGACGGCGGCATACAAGAAGAAATCAGCCAAGGCGCCGGACGCCTGGCCGGACACCTGGGACTTAATAATCTTATAATGTTCTATGATTCGAACAAGGTGCAATTGTCTACCACTACCGATGCCGTAACAGATGAGGATACTGCAGCCAAGTACCGCGCTTGGGGCTGGAATGTCATAGATATCGATGGCAATGATTGCGCAGCTATAGCCGCCGCCATCGAAGCCGCCCAAGAGGAGGAGCGCCGCCCCACCCTTATCATCGGGCACACGATTATGGCCAAGGGTACCGTGCGTCCCGACGGCACAAGCCTCGAAGGCGCAGTTTCCACCCACGGACAACCATTGACGGGAGCCGGCGCCGACTTGGATGCCACCATCCGCGGTCTCGGCGGCGATCCGGCCAAACCTTTCGAGATACGCCAATCGACGTGTGCACTCTATGCCGCACGCGCCGAGCAGCTTCGCAAGGCCGTAGCCGAGCGGCGCGCTGCTGCTAAAGCTTGGGCCGACGCCAACCCCGAAGCAGCAAAGACATTACAAGACTACATCGACGGCAAATTGCCGCAAATAGATTACGACAGCATCGAATTCAAGCCCAACGAGGCCTCGCGCAACGCCTCGGCCAAGGTTCTGGGTCTACTCGCACAGACCGTGGACAATATGATTGTATCCTCGGCCGACCTCGCCAATTCAGACAAAACCGATGGCTACTTGAAGCAGACACACGCCTTCACACGCGGTGATTTCAGCGGTAAATTCTTGCAATCCGGTGTGGCCGAGCTGACTATGGCCGCCGCAATCAACGGCATCGCCCTTCATGGCGGATGTATCGGCGCTTGCGGCACTTTCTTCGTATTCAGCGACTATATCAAACCGGCTTTGCGTATGTCCGCACTCATGGAACTACCGGTGAAGTACATCTTTACGCATGACGCCTTCCGTGTAGGCGAAGACGGCCCAACTCACCAGCCGATAGAACAAGAAGCCCAGATACGTCTTATGGAACTTCTTGACAACTTCGCAGGCCGACAGAGCACCCTGGTTCTGCGCCCTGCCGACAACGCCGAGACCGCAGTAGCTTGGAAGATGGCCATGGACAATAATGAATGCCCAACAGTTTTGATTTTCTCGCGCCAAAACCTCGAGGATCTGCCTGCCGCTGACGGCGACCGCCGCAAAGCCGCATACGGCGCACAGCGCGGCGGATACACCATCATCGAATCCGAGAATCCCGAATTGGTACTCGTGGCCAATGGCAGTGAGGTGGCTCTGGCCGTACACGCCGCCGAGGCATTGGCCGAGGAAGGCCGCCGTGTTCGCGTAGTTTCCGTCCCCTCCGTAGGGCTGTTCCTGCGTCAGGACAAGGAATACCGCGACAGCGTGCTCACGCCCAACGTTCCGCGCTACGGCATTACCGCCGGACTGCCCGCAGCATTGTATCCGCTGATGCGCGGTACCGCCCAATGGGATATCTTCGGACTTGAGCACTTCGGAGCTTCCGCTCCATATAAGATCTTGGACGAGAAATTCGGCTTCACCGATGCCAACATCTTGTCCAACATCGTTGAATTCATCGAGGACTGAACAAATCATTTGAACAGATAAATCAGGGCGGCAGACAATCCTGTGTCTGCCGCCCTATTCTTTTCCTGTATGTAGGCGCGTTGCGTCTTATTTCCGAGTGTACGTGCGTATGCGACGCATACCCTCGGCCAAAAGAGCTCGAGTTGTGGCCAAGTTGATACGTACAAAACCTTCGCCCTCGGCACCATAGGCCGTGCCCGGCTGCACCCATACGCCGGTATCTCGCCTGAGCGCCTCGGCAAATTCGGCCACAGCCTGCCCTCGCCACCTGAGCATCTCGCGACAGTCAGCCCATGCCAAGTATGTGCCTTCAAGTGGCAAAACGCGTATTCCGGGAATGTTTTGGTCCACGTAATCGCTCACACTCTCGTAATTGGCATGTACATATCTGAGCATAGCTTGCAACCACGTCTCGCCTTCGTTGTATGCTTTTTGTAGGGCTATGATTGCAAAGGGGCTTATGTCGCAAGTCTCATTGTCATTGATTGCTCGATTGATAATGCGATGTAGATGGGAATCTTTGACTATAATATTTGCGACCTGCAATCCGGCAAGATTGAAGGCTTTGCTGGGCGAGACCATAGTGACACAGTCGCCGTCACACAGCGTGGCCATAGGCGTGTAGCTGTGCGGCGCAAAGACTATCTCGCAGTGTATCTCATCGCTTATCAAGGTAACATCGTACTTGCGGCACAATTCGTAGACACGGCGTAAGTCCTCGGCGGGCCATACGCGGCCGCCGGGGTTGTGGGGATTGCACAGTATCATAGCCGTGCTCTTGGGATCGGCAAGAGCTTTCTCCAAGACATCGAAGTCCATTTGGTATATTCCGTGATTATCCAAATGCAATGGGGCATCCACATTGCGACATCCGGCATTGCGTATGTTCGAGAAAAAGCAATTATACACCGGAGTCTGCACCACCACACCATCTCCGGGAGATGTGACGGCACGCAGCACGGCTGCCAGGGCGGGAAGAACACCGGTAGTCGGGATAACCCATCGGCGGTCTATATGCCAATGGTGACGCCGCTCGAACCACGAGGATACGGCATCATAGTACTCATCGCCGGGAAAACTGTAACCGAAGACCCCGTGAGCGGCACGCTTTATCAGTGCTTCCACTATCTCGGGGGCCGACTTGAAGTCCATATCGGCTACCCATAGCGGTATCAGGTCGTGTCCCGGGACGCTGTATCCGTCCCATTTCATGCTGTCTGTATGCAGCCTATTGACCGGAGCGTCAAAATCATATCTTTCCATATCCATAGCTTAATTATGTTTTGTATGGTTGTATATTCTTTTATTTCTATTATTTATTCATACTCGCCTGACATTAGGCTCTAATGGACTTAATTCGTTCGTTGAACCTAATTCTCGGCCGATCGAGACTCGGCGGCAATGGCCGTTGCATGTTTAAGCCACCATCCTCGAATAAAGAGCAAGACAAAGGCCGCGCCGCGGAAGCACAACTCGATGCACATGGCCAGCCATACGCCATACAGTCCCATAGATGGAGCCAGTATCGCGGACAGCGTCAGGCGCACGGCCCAAATGCTGCCGAAGTTGATACACGCGGGCACGGTGGCATAGCGTGCGCCTATGGCGATACCATAGCCGACTATAGCGGCGCCGAACATCGGCTCGGCCCACGCTTCGGTACGCAGAGCCATAGCGCCCAGTTCGCGCACATCAACATCAGGCGTAAAGAACGCTATCATATCGTAAGCGTAGAACCACATAACAACGCCCAGCACACCCATAACGACAATGCCGAGTGTCATAGTAATGCGACCGAAGCTTACGGCAAGTGTGTGGCGTCCCGCCCCGAGGCTCTGACCGACAAGGGTGGTGGCGGCCTCGCCGATGCCGTAGCCGGGCATATAGCATAGGCTCTCAGCCGTCACAGCAAAGGCGTTGGCGGCAATGGCGGCATTGCCCAAAGGTGCTACTATGGCGGTTATCAGTATTTGTGCGCCGCACATGACCACGCGTTCAAGCGCCATAGGACTGGCAATTGAGACGGCATGGCGCATAACACGGCGGCTCAGGTGCCACCACGAACCGACGTAGCCACGAGCTCGTGACCACGGACGGGCCAACGCCGGCGAGCGGCGTAACAGGTGCCACAGCAGGATGACACAGCCCACAACCTGGGCCATGGCCGTACCTATAGCAGCGCCGGTGACGCCGAGCCCTGCGCCCGGCAGTATCAGCGTGCCCCATGGTGTGCTGAAGATATGCGACGGGTAAATCATCAGGAAGTTGAATACCACGTCAAGGGTGCACATCACCACGGCTATCACACCGGGAACAAGCATATTTCCGCTGCTGCGGAGCATCGCACCGGCCATAAAGGTCAGGTATATCACCGGCATCGAGGCCCCGAAGATGGCAAAATAGGAGGTGCTCATATCGCACACTTCGCCCTTGCCGCCCAGCCAGTGCGGCAGCCCGGGAGAAATGGCCAAGGCAACCAACGCGACCAATACGCCGACGGCGGCAACAACGACCGTGCCTTGACGCACGACACTGCGAGCCTCGGCGTCTTTGCCGCCGCCCAAAAGATGAGCCACCTGCACAGAGAAACCCATGACCGTGGCCGTGCCCAAGCCCCAAAAGAGCCATGTCGTGGTAGCGATAAGTCCTATCGAGGCGGCCGGCTCGGCACCGAGGTGCCCCACCATGGCGGCGTCGATATATTCCATGAGCAACGTGGACAACTGTGCCATAATAGCGGGCCAGCTGAGCCGTGCCACCATGACGAGTTTGCCGCGCAGAGTCGCCACACGTGGCGACCGCAATTGCGCCGCGAGGTCTAAGCCCGCGCCCCGGCTCATGCGTCGGCGCTGCCGGTGGTGACGATGCGGCAATCGGCCGGCGACTGGATGTTCTCGTCAAGAATCACCTCGCCCACGCTGTCGCAATAGATGTATCCGTGGCGCGGATTCTTGATACTGGTGACATGCCCGTGCAGCCCGGCACGCACGTCCGAGTCCTCGAAGGCCAGGTCGGCATCGGCGCCGAAAGTGCAGTTCTCGAGTACGAGGTCGTGGCAGTAGCACAGGGGCTGGGTGCCGGTGATATGGCAATTGACAAGACGCAGGCCGTGCGAATACCAGCCGAGGTACTCGCCGTGCAGCTCGCTGTCGCGCACGGTGACGCCCACGGTGTTCCACAGCGCGTCTTTGCTGTAAATCTTGGCGTTACGTATCACCACATCGTGGCAATATTGGAAGGAGTAATTGCCGTGCTGCTCATAGCGGTCGATGACCACGTGGTCGGTGTGCATAAACAGGTAGTCGGCATTGAACATCTTGACATCTTCGAGGGTGACGTCGCTGCAATGCCACAGGGTTTCCTGCGCGTTGGGGAATTCGACGCCGCTGACATACAGTCCTTTGAGTTCGCGGAACATCTTGGGCGCTTCGACACGGCAGTTGCGCATTACGCAGTCTTGGCTATACCACAACGCGGCACGTGCTCCCTCGGTGAAGTAGCAGTCTTCGACCTCAAAGTTACGTGCGTGCCAGAACGGGTACTTGCCGCGGAACTCGCAATGGCGTGCCACGATGTCTCGCGAGGCTTTCAAGGCGCTCTCGCCGGGATTGATAATCACGTGTTCCAGTTCCAAGTCATGGGCAGCGAACAACGGCCGTTCGCCCCCGTATTCCTTATTCTCTATCTTTGTCTTTTCCATATAATTATCCTGTCTATATTGCGTGTTGTTATGCTTTGTTTTGCAAATATACAAAGTATT
Organism: uncultured Muribaculaceae bacterium; assembly: GCA_934590135.1. Lineage (GTDB taxonomy): Bacteria > Bacteroidota > Bacteroidia > Bacteroidales > Muribaculaceae > CAG-873. The sequence goes on along the minus strand of CAKTOT010000117.1, from coordinate 268 downwards.
TTCGAGACCGCCCCACCGCTTAACATTGCTTAAATAATACGACACTTTGCCCCCTCCCTTCTCTTAAAAGCACGACTTCGGCCCCGGACTAAAACGGGGAGCGACCGGCTCTAAAGCCGCTTCACTCCTTGCTCGGGGGTGGTGGGGGGAGCTGTTTGCGGCGCAGTCGGAATATTTTTAAGCGGAAAAAATGTAGATTCTTAAACGAAGTGCAAAAACGCCAGCCTCTCACTACGGGGCTAGCCCCGTAGTGAGAATTTTGGGAAAA
>CAKTOT010000116.1 GCA_934590135.1 uncultured Muribaculaceae bacterium | reverse complement strand
GTGTTGGCTCTCCATCCAGCGCGGCAGTAGCACGTTCGCGTAGATATGGATGTGGATATGCGAAGGTCTCGGTGATTTTCTCGCCTGATGTCGTTGTCGTGTCAACCGCAATATCTGTGGTGGACTTGCCGTTGTCGGGTTTGATTGCAAGATAGATAACATCGGGGATGCCGTCTTGGGTTGATTGCGTTTCCGCGTCTCCGGCGATTACCGCGCCGATGTCCAGAGATGCATAATCATTGTTTTTGTACCAGTCCAATATGGCGATATTAGGCGCGGCAAGGGTCTCGACCGGAAATGTCGCGATGACTGACGGGCGAACGTCCGCTCCGGTGCCGGGTACCGGAGCGGAGTAGATTTCGCAGTCAACATCGTGTGTATAGGCGGCCGGTACGAATTTCAATTCAATGTCAATGTCTTCTTTGTCCTCCGGCTTTCGCGGACGGAACATATTTATCTCGACAATTCCGTTGGCATCAGTATATATGTACTGACGCCCATCCGAGCACATCCATATTGTATCCTTGTGATTTGCCATCGTTTCGGCGCCTTGTGCTTTTGCCCAAGAGAGTAGTGCGGCGAGGTTGGCGAAGCTTTTATTGATTTTAGCTTGTTCGATAATTTCATTGTCAAGTATGTCTTCGGCTGCTGCATCATGGTCGGCGAACCCGACACTATTGGTCGAAATGTCCGACTGAGTCTCATCGTTGATATCTACGGTATATTCGTCAACGACATCAGTGATTGGCAGGGTAGATGTGTCGGCACGATAATGGTCACATCGTTTGTGCAGTGTGATTTTCTTATGTTCATAATCAACGCCAAGCACAAGGCCGAAAGTGTTCTCTATCTGTGTCCACCAGTCGTTGACGGACCAATGCGGCAGGCATTTGGCGCAGGAGAGAAGATTGTTAGCGTTGCAGATGAATATTCGGCGAAAGAATGTGTCAGTCCACAATGCGTTGTCTCCATCATCCAGATTGAAGCCGGTCGCAGCCGCTACTTTTTTTGCCATAAGCCAAACGAATGGCTGGATGGCGAAGGATACAACTGCCGTGCCTTCGAGGTCGCGGCGTGATGGCAGTTCGCCGACATAGCCGCGATAACGCATATCATATCCGGACTGTTGGTACTTGCATTGGTATGATATGCCGTTGCAAACCATATCTGCAGAAGTGTTGAGTATCGGCATAGCAATCCATTTGTTTTCAAACGAGGTTTGCATATACCGAATAAGGCGTGTTTCAGAGTAATCGGTGCTTGGCGGCCCGGCGTATTGAGCGCGCCAAGCGACAAGGTCAGATGTCTCGTTGGGAAAGTCCTCGTCGGCAGAGTAAGATTTCCAGACATTAGCTCGCGCATCGTAGTAAGATCCGTCAGGCCATGAAGTCCGATACCAATCGCCGAGGTCCAATTCATCGATGTATGTTTCATCCATTTTATTTCCATAGTTGTAGGCGGCATTGTCGCCTAATAATTGGATCTTCACAACAGAGTCTGTGATGGATGTGATATGCGCCTTGCCGGATAGGCGCGTTTCTGCATCGATGACCAATCTTGCATCGAATGTCCGTGCGGTCTTTGCGACATCAAGCCGCTGGATGCGCCCGAATATTTTGCGATTGTCAGGTATGTCAAGTGGAAGTTCTACATCATAAGTATAGGATGATGTCTTGGTAAAGAATGGGTTCTCGGTTGTCAGTTTTAGAGACTTTGTTGACGCGACGACAGGTTGTCCGTCAAGATATATTATAGTCATCGGCGTACGTTTTGGTTAAGTTTATTGTAATGATTGAGCTTGCGTGCCAGGCCTCTTTCACCGTCCATAACGACTTCGGCAAGGATGCCTTGCTCGATATTGTCTGACAACCTGTCCAGTGCTTTGGATGTGCGTGCCGAAATGTCCGCTATTATTGCAGCGCTATCGTTAATTGTGGCTGATGCTCCGGTTGATGCGGCATTCCCTCTCGCACTCACCTCGCGATTGAGGCCTATGGCATTGCTCACATCGGCGGCAGTCAGCGAGCCTATGGTGTTCGCTCTTTGTGCTTGGTCGATGAGCCGCAGGACAGGCGCGATAGCGGGGTTGGCCACCGCTTGGTGATTTGCGACAAATTCGTTGGCGTGGACAACTCCGACTTCGCGTCTGTTGTCTGAGGATCGTGTGGTGAAACCGCCGGAGTAATATCCTGCGGCTTGTGCCTGGTGCTGTTTTTGAATGGTGGCAATTTGGATTGCGCCTGCGGCTACGGCCATTGCGGCAGCGATAGGGCCGAGTATCCAGTTGACTTTCGAAGCCGAGGCGTAGGCATTGATGGCGGCCATCGCTGTAGAGGCGACGGCTTGGGCAATTTCCATTGATTGCGCACGCTTGTTGTACTTGTTTTTAATCTTCGCGGTTTCGCGTTCTTTCTGTTCTTCGAGTTTTTTCTTTTTGCGCTCGTTTTTACCGGCGGCTTTGATTTCTGCATCATAGCGTTTCTCTACTTTCGCCAGCTCGAGGTCGCGTTCGGCATCGTAATAGGCTGACGTTTGCTGCATCATTGATGACATTATAGCAACTGCTGATGATACTGCTACCGAGATTTTCCCGGGTAAGTCTTCTGCCCCAGCTGCAATGTCTTTGATAGCTGTGTATAAGGCTGTAAGGTTTTGCCCGAACTCTGAAGGTATGTTGTTTGATGCTTTCCCGGCAGATTGTGCAGCATCTGCCGCTTGCATTATAGCTTTTTTGATTTTGACGAATTGTTCTTCTGTAATTACACCGGCCTCGAGCAACTTGTCCAGCATCTTCAATTCGGCTTGCTTTGTCGCTTCGGCAGATGTCTCGAGGTACTTGCCTACGATTTGCTTGTATGCGTCCGCAAGTTCCTTTTGTTTGTCGAGTTTGTCTTGATTGACACGTGTTTGGATTTGCTTTTCTATGGCAGCATATTCTTCGGAGTTTTGCTCGTATAGCAGTTGCTTTTGGCGAAGGTATCGGAGGTCTTCTCTGAGTAAAGCCTGATTTAACGCTACTTTATTGTCAAATTCTGCGGCAGTGGGGTCGTAATATCGCATTGTGATGGCGTCCGTCCGTTCGGAGTGCTCGCTGTCTATCAGCGATGCCATTCGTTTTTTTTGCGATGCGATTGCTTCGAGGTCTGCTTCGGCACGTTTCTTGAGCAGGTCGCGATATTTGGTATTATCGGTTTCTCCCCATTCTTCGAATATTTTGATTTGGGCTTCACGTGCCTGTTCTTCGAGGTTGTTCTTGGTGTAGAGGTATTGTTCAAAGTCCTTTTGGCCGGTGGCATACGCGGTCAGGTTAGCCAATGCTATCGCGTCATTCTGTGCCTTGACCGCATCTATCTCGGCTTGCATCTGCTTTTGACGTTCGCGCTGAGCGTCGCTCTTGTCTGTCCCTTTTGCGCCATCGATGGTCGGCACGGTTCGTGGCGGCTCGACCGTTGGAGGCGGATTCTGTGTGCTATTGCCCGAAGATGCTCGATTGCCTTGCTCGATGCGGTACTGGTCAAGCAAGTCTTTAATCTCGGCCCGGGTCTTGAAGTCAAGAGTCGTTGAACCATTCGGTGCTATCACGGCGACAGTACTCATATACTCACCGCTTTTCAATGCGTCTTCGAGCATCTTGATTACAGTCGCAAGATCCTCGTCTGACGCATTCTTTGCCGGACGAGCAATACCTTCCATCTGGTCAAGAGATACCATTCGCGACAGATAATCTCCTTGGCGTTTTGTGATCCGGTTGAATATACCAAGAGGACTTTCCTGCTTACCTTTGACTGCATTGTATGCGGAGACGATCCCGGCAGCCGGGTTCATAGCTGTTAAGGCTGTTGCAATATTCGAGTTAGGTGCGTTCTGCTCGTAGAGTCGGTCAAGTATGCCTTGGACCTCCTTCCCGATGGGCCGATTTGTGACTATTTGGTCTTGCACCGCAGTCATCACCTTCTTGATTTGTGCTTTGGTTGCTCCGGCATCTTGCAACGATTTTTTGAGCGCCTCCAGGTCTTTTGATACTTCCTCGTTATATGTTGTTTCGATATTTTCGCGAGCATTTGCGATGCCTTTGGCTTTAGCATTGGCTCGGATGGCCTTGGTCAGTCGGTTGTATGCAGCTTCGAGGTCGATGATTTCGCCTTTTTCGTTGATGAGACCTTGCAGGTATTGTCCGTACTGCGATATGATTGCGGACTTGGCTTTTTCGTAGGCATCTGTTCCTTGGGTAGTGCCTTTTAGCGTTGAAAACAGCTTGGAGAGTTCCTTTTCTTCTTTAATTGATTCAGCGGAAAGACCATTGGCGGACGCCATAGCTTTATCCATCTTTTGAGTATACTCATCAGTGCCTGATATTAGATTTTTTATCACACCGTAAAGCATAATAGCCGCGCTTGCAATCGCGCCGAAGACATTGGCTTTTGTGGCCTTGTCCAGTGCCTTCCATGCGACAGTAAGTTTGCCGACTTGCAAAGTCATGGCATAGTAGGCCAGGCGCAGCCCGGTCATCAGGTTAGTCAATGTGGTAACGACTATCTGTTTGGCTTTGATGGCAATGGTGTGTGCGACCTCGGCGGCAGCGCAAAGCTTTGCCCAAATTACGTAAGACTTGTTTGCGAGGACGGCGACTGTGATTGCTGCAACAAGAGATAAGACTGCGGTTCTATTTTTGACGATGAACCCGACTACAGACGATAATGCGTGCATCAATAGCGATGTTCCGGAGATAGCGTACTGCATCACCGGCAAGAGCTTTTCGCCAAGCGATACTGCCATCTCGGTAAAACTCTTTTTGAGTTTATCAAGGCGAGCTTGAACGGTGTTGTTCTGTACATCGAATTCTTTGGTCACGGACGAGCCGTCTGCGAATGCGGTGTTGGCAGCCTCTTGCTGTTGTTTGACCTGGTCAATATGTTCGGCGAGAGTGCTAAGCGTAGAGATTGCTCTTGCGCCATTTTCGCCCATATCCTTGAACATTGGGGACAGCGCATCCATACCGCCGACTTGATTCAACGCCGACAGAAGTTCCATTAACGCCGAATTGATGTCTGTCTTAACTAAAGTAGTGAAGTTTTGTATGTCCAGACCGGCAATCTTGGCGTACTTGGCCGGGTCTTGGTATATGCGGACGATTACCTGAGACAGAGCCGTAGCCGAGGCCTCGACATTTTGATTTGTGGAGTCCAGTACAGCGCCGAAAGCCATTATCTGTTGTACTGATAGGCCTGCTTGTGCGCCGACACCGGCCATACGGCTGGCGAACTCGGTGAGGTATGGTGCGGATGCCGCGCAGTTTTGGGATAGTTCGTTAACGACAGATCCTACTTTGAGCAGAGACTGTTCGGTTCCGTATTGTCCTTCCAATCCGAATATTCCGGTGAGTTTGGAAAGCGTTAGGGTTGCCCCTTCGCCCAGTTCATCAAGCGCGACATTGATTTGATCTGCAGCCTTAACAAAACCAAGGACGTCATCTATGGATGTCTTGCCAAGACGTCCGGCTTCTTGTGCAAGCTTGTTCAGGTCCTCGCGCGATGTGCGCGTGTCCATCTGCTTGAATGCTTCGTTCAGTGTCTCAACTTGCTCGGCTGTCATGCCTGTGTACTTGCGTACGTTGGCCATTTCGGCTTCCATATCTGCGTAAGCTTGTACAGCAGCCTTGCCGGATACTACGATGCCTCCGAATGCGGCGACTGCGGTCGCGGCGGAGGCTCCCCAGTCGTTGATGCCGTCCTTAAGCTTTTCGAGCGGTGACCGCGTATCAATAGACATTTCGGCGTTGACATCAGCAAGTTGCCTTTTGACGGCTTTGAGTTTGTCTATATAGGCATCCCATTCTTTGGAGCCGCGTTCCACACGGCCGGAAGATAATTCGGCATTGATGGCTTTGAGCGCACGATGCAATTCTTTAGGCGTTGCCTTGTCGAGATTGCGCATTGCAGCCTCGACATTAGAGGCATTTGTACGCATTCGCTGTATGGTGGCGTTGGTCTTCTGCAGCTCTTTATTGACCTCGATGACCTTGCGTGCATCGCCTGCCGAATATGCATCCGCTAATGCCTTGCGTAGAGCCTTAGCTTTCGCAATATTATCCTCGTATGTACGTTTGTAGTCCTCGCTATTGCATTTGAGCACTACCTCTGCAATTTCTTTATATGCCATTTTTTTACGTCTATTACTTTGCCAAATTTATGTGCGGAATTTTTTTGAACAAAAGACACTACGGCAGGCTTTCACAAGTCTGCCGCAGCCATAGTATATATGTATATCCAGTTATGCTAATATCTTTCGACGAACGAGGATGACTGCAACGCCTGTCGCTACCATCACTACCGCCAACAGCCACCAAGGTCGGCCGCCCCGGCTGCTCTCGCTGTGCGCTTGCTCTGCTGCCT
>CAKTOT010000115.1 GCA_934590135.1 uncultured Muribaculaceae bacterium | reverse complement strand
ACTACTAAGGTAGTTATTTTCTGCCTTAGTGACTACTTCCTTTTTCTTTTTTTTCGATTTATTTAGGACAATATTGACCTCAGGGTGGAATTTAACAAGCTTGGCAAGACCATATCCATCACTCTTCCCGGTGCCGGCCTTACCCCATACCAAGTCTATATCTCCGACATCTTTATGATGGAGTGCCCCGACAGCTTCGCCGCCTTGCTTCGCCTCAAGAAACGCTATCGCACCCTGTGCATTACCTCTGAACTGGTCGTACACATCACCAAATGCTCCACGCCCTACCGGCACAAGCTCTACGCTATGCGCATTCGGACCGCTCGGCTCCGCCTCATTCGACATTCCCTCGGCATTCCCGACAGCTCCTGAGCCTTCCTGCGCCCCGGCATTCGACATTCCACTTTCTCCATTCGACATTCCCTCGGGATACAGCTCTTCCAAATACCGCTCAACCACCGCTTGCTCGGCCTGTGTCCGCTTATCCGGCGCAATTCTGACCAACGAACACAAAAAAAGGGGATTACATCCAACGCCTATAGCGCTGTACTGTAATCCCTTTCAATCTTCGTGGTCCTTGTAGGGCTTGAACCTACGACTCCCTGATTATGAGTCAGGTGCTCTAACCAACTGAGCTAAAGGACCTTCGGTCTATTATCAATCGCTCTATACAAGCAATAGTCCCGTTTTGTGACTGCAAAGTTAGTGATTTTTATTGGAACAACAAACGCTAACAGCAAATTTGTTCTGATTTTTTTTGAAAAGGCTCAAAGACAAAGTGCAACACCACCCGGGCATCCCACCCGGCCACTACCGATAAGTCGGTCCGTTTCGGATGTTTACGCTGAAAAAAGCCTTAGAGGCCGTGTCAACGAGTGTCGGACACGGCCTCTAAGTATATGATGGGGGGCTGCCGGTTATTTGAGCGGACGTTTTGCCGAGTCGGTATCGGCTTGCATAAATGCTTTCGAGGTTTTAGCGTCTTTGGTCAGCATTACTTTTTGGAGGTAACGTTTGCCGTTTTCGACTGTAACGACGGCGCATGGCAGGCCGTAGGCTATGATGTTATACGGCCATTTGGGATTCTTGAACGGATGCCATTGAGCCTCGAGGTATATGATTTTCTCGAGTGTGCCTGAGGTTACGTATTCGCGAGCGGCTTTCTCGGCAAGACGCTTGATGTCGGCACCGACAGCCACGCTCTTGGGCTCGGCAACGGGCTCGGCCTTGGATGCCATAGCATCTTGATAGAGTGCCCCGCGGTTGACGTCTTGTGTGCGTCCATACGCCAGGCGGTACGCGTCATCACTTTTTGTAAAGCCCGGTGTTTTGGGGAGGTATGCTTCGACAAGGCGGTCAAAAACGAGGAAATGCATCAGCTTCAGTACCGGATCTGTAGCCGAGGAGTATAGTTTGTAGTACTTGTCGGCGAGTTTGACCATTTCTGCGTATGATATGTATCTGCTTGCAAGGTCCTGAGCGGCCCATTCGCGTTCTCTTACCCATTGTTTGTATTTGGCCGGAAGGATGTGGTCTTTGTCTACCTTGCCGGCAATTTCGTCATCAAGGCCCAGTTTACACTGCATCGAGAAGCAGTTGAGATACATATCCACTTTGAGGTACAGTTCGAAGGCAAAGATTGACTTTGGGTCGGCTATATATTGGCAGGACAACGCATTGACAAACATCTCGTCCTTTGGCACGACCACCGACGGGTTGTTTTCGTCGGGAGCAATATAGTCCGTAATCCAATAAATGTTTTGTGCATCGGCTGCGATGGCTTTCATCAGCATTTTGCCAAAAGTCTCATTGATGGTGTCATCAAGTCCGGTGCCGGTGAAATAGAATGCCATATGCCCGAGCGTATAGTATGGTTGGTATGGGGCATGCACACCATCTTCACGGTTATATATGGCGTCCAAGTGCTCGTATGTGGCGTGTATCTGGCCGACATTTTTGGTAAAGCCGTTTTTGACTGTCTGATCAGACGCATAACGGTCGGCGGCAAGAGCTTCGGCACTTGGCGTATAAGTGCGGTACGGATCAAAGACTCCGTCTTCGGTCACTGCGCTCGCTGTATTCGTGGTGGTCGCGGTCTCGGATGTCACTTCACGGGCCTTGTCTTTGGCCGTTTTCACGATTTTGTTTTTCACCTTTCCCAAACCGAATTGGGCGTAAGCCTGCGGAGACAGGGCTGTTGCCATAGCAGCCACTGCCATCAAGGCTAATGCTATTCTTTTCATAATAATCTGTGGTTTAAGATTAAAAAGCTATCATTGTAAGAGTTGGAATCCGGCATCAATCCATTTATTGACATTGTGCAAATCAAGGATGTTCTCCTCGCTTGCATCGCCGAAGTCCTCAAGTGGGTGTTCGTATATGTCGCTCACAGCTACCGTCTTGCCGCTTTTGCTGTCTACATAGAAGAATTCGATTGTAATTTTGCGCAGATGAACTTTCAGCGAGTGCTTTATCAGCAAGATGCTCTTGGTTTGGTATCTGGTATTGGATGCCGGGCGAGGATAAGCGTACGACTTTGTAGACACCACTTTATTCTTGTCATTATAGACGGTGACACGACATTGGAGTTTATCACTTATTCGCTGAATGTTGCCTTTGGTTTCGAAGCGGAAAGCAGTGATATTTTCATACTGCGGGTCTGCGAAACTTTCGAAATTGATGGCTTCCATTTGCAGTGCATCGGTGACATTGAGCCAGTTACCCGTCGCATAAAATTTGTACGGGGTGCTATATACTAAATCGGTGACGTCATAAGGGATTGCATAATAAAAGTCATTGGCGCCGGTTTTGTCCAAGTTCACGCTAAATTCAAAATTATAGTCTTTATCCTCATACTCGAATTTGGTTTCACCAACGGGCTCACCCTTGCACACGAGGTTGAACTTAGAATCATATATTGCCAAATAAGGAGGAACGGAAAACGTTCCAAAAAGGAACTTTCGATCGGAACTTTTTCGCACTACAGCCTTGTAGTAGTTGGTATTATTGTCAGAACGTTCCTTGTCCAGATAGACATGAGTTTCGAAAAATGGAAACGTGTACCATGTCACTTTGAAAAGATCAAACGGTTTCGTCGGGCCAAGCGAGAATAGCGGCACTTTGTAGAAACCTAAATCAACTTCGCCGGACAATTTCATATCAAGATCCGAGGATATACTTATGGATGAATTGCCCGGATAGCGCAACTCTTCCCCTCGTGGAGACTTTATTGGCTTATCGGCTTTATCAGGGTTAGAAGCGAGGTGCTTTTGGTATTTGACTTCGAGCCCTGTATTAAAGCTGATATATGCCTTTACTACCTTGTATGCCTTGAATCCGGTATTCACATTGAGTGAAAGTCTTGCACCTGTCTCAAAGTTCGCGCCATCCGCATGTTCGACTGTTACGTCATCAGGTTTGCTCTTCGAATTAGGATACGAATACTCGTTACCCGGTTCGCTATGAAAGCCAAACTCGACAAAACGTAGTTCCTTTGTATACTCATATTTTTCCGGAGTATCCGAATCCACTCCGCCAAATATATCCAATATAAGGTTTGGCTCGATAAAGAAAGTCCCGACAAAGCCTCCGATAATGAAGTCTTTTTCTATTTTGTGTAGATTATAAAGGTATCCGTTTTCGTCATATTCGTATATCACAGGTGATGACGGACTATCATCCCCCCAGGGCAAATACTTCACATAACTGCATCCGGCCAAAGGAATAGACATACTAACTCTGGCCTTTTTGAACATTGCGCCCGCCGCAACCTTGGCTCCTATTATGCCATGCCAATCCGCCATATTCTTCTCATCGTCAGACTCGTATGTTATTCTAAGATATGACGAAAACTCGGCATATACATCTGCATCACCGCTCACCTTGGAATGGATTTTACCTTTAAGGTTATTAAATGTAAGGGGGGCCGCTGTACTAATATGTTTGAAAGGAGAATAATATAAGTCCATATTGGTCAACCTTATTCCAACATTAATAAAGTTGAGCTTTATCTCTCCTCCTCGGGACTGTCCTGCAGCGCCGACAAGCCGAACTCGGTCGGCGTTGAAGTCGCCCATGCGCGATTGGGTCTCGGATTTCTCGTCTTGGTCAACCTCGACATAGAAATCAGCCTTGACTTTCAGCTTCTTATACACATCCTTGGTACTGGCAACACATGCCAATACGCGGTAGCCTAAATCATCTTTTTGCACTTCGACAACTTCGTGGCACAAGCCCTTATCGAATATATCTATGAGCGTTGTGGCCAGATAGTTACCTTTCTGCACCATCAAATCTGCCGGAATATCCTTCGTGAAGTATATTTCCGTTTTGTCGTACAGCGAATCGGTGCTATATCTAAGAATATATGGGCGATAGCGATCGTCCAGCAACTTTGTATCTTCACCGTACTGGTATGTAATCGTGCCCAAGTCGTTGGTCTCGGTACGCGGCGAGGTGAAACCGTCACCGTTTTCGGCCGGATTTCCATCGTCTGCCGGCTCGTCCAGCATCAAAGTGCAACCGGCAAACAAGGCGGCTATGCCTATAAGCCCTAATGATTTGATGAATTTATTCATTTTGATTTGGATGTAAAGGTGATTGGATAGAGTGCCGACAGCGTTCCCAGCGTTTTGTACGCGTCAAACTCCGGAGACTCGGCCGCCAAGTGCAGGCGGAAAGCGGCTCGGTCGTATAGGCGTAACGTCACCGTACCGACATCTTGGTCTGCCAGTGCCCAAATGCGCAATACAGTGTAGGTGATGCCATAAGCCTCGCGTTTGACCCCTACCCCGGCAAGCGTACCTCGTACAAAGGCTCCGAGTATCTGGGTCTTATCATCCCATTGCTTTCCGTCAAGCGTGACATCTGCGTATATGACCATATCGGACGGATGCATACGCTCGAAGTCCTTAATATCCCAGCGGTCGATGACGCTCACCTTGCACGTGTCGGATACGCGTCCCGAGCCGCCGATGGCTATCACTTCCGGATCGCCGACAGACACGGCCACGAGCGAATCATTAACTATGCGCGCACATCCCGTTGTGTCGTTAAGCATCCAGAATACAGGGCTGTCATTGGGATTACTCGGCTCAAAATTGACCGCCAGAGGCATTGTATCGCCTACCATAACGCATGCGCCATCGCACATTGCGGTCATCGTCACTCCGGTCCACTCGTCCGGTTCTTCCTCGAAGGTGAAGAAGTCGCCACACGATGCCAAAGCCGCGGACAAGACTATCATACATAAATATTTTCTCATAATGGTAGCTGTGAACGTTTAGCGTTTGACATTATCATTAGTGGTCGCCGGAGCCGCTATTGCTATGGCGTTGGATTTAGGCCCTTGGCGACGGTCTTCGAAGCGCACCGATATATAATACTCGGCGGTCTGTCCGGGCATAAGACTCGGATCTACATAATAATGCTTTTCCTGCGGCACATCGGTGATGTACTTATACGACTTGTCACCGGGCGCCTTGCGGTATAGGCAGAAGTAGTACGGTACACCCTCGGGCATTCCGGAAACCTCCCATGCGAGACGGACATTCTTAGAGGACGCATCGTAGCGACCGAGCAGCTTGACTCCACCGTCTACCACGACATCGGACTTCAACTTGGCCGAAAGTACCGGAGTGAGGCCCGAACTGATATCCCATAGGCTCACGGTCTCGACTGCGTACTCAAATCGTTGGCCAATCTGCCCGCCGGGAGCATCGTCCATCTGTATTACAAGCCCTGCTGCTTTGACCGAATCGCCATCATATTTACGTAGCAAATCCCATTGCTTGACACCCTGTTTGCGACGATACAGATTGTAATAGCCGATGATCTCATCTCCGCCGCCTATCCAGCGGGCATGTATCATCTGATTGTCCGCCCATACCGAATCCAAGTGAGCCTTAGACGGCGGTGCGGTGTTGGGACGCAATACGGCTATTGTATCCGAGCACGCGCCCTCATTGCCCGCCCAATCGACGGCACGAACGGTATAATAAATATAGCGTTCGTTGGCATCCACGGCCACGGTGTCGGTAAAAGACCGCGTCATCACATGTTTATGGTTGGCAAGACTGAATACATGATCTCGAGCATTGGCATATAATACATCATAGTAATGCACATCAAGTGTATCGGCCATGTCCCACATTAGGGCTATAGTACCATCCAATGACGGGAATGCTTTCAGCGATGTCGGCGCTATCGGAGGCTTGGCATCGCGAATGCGCAAAAGTCTCGGAAACGAGTATCCTATATTCTCTGCCGTATCGACAGCCGCGATCGTAATCATTCCCGAAGATATATTGGTGACGTCTATACGGGCCATCGTATCTGTAGGCGCTATATATTGATCGGTAAGCAATCGCCATTGCTTGAGCGAGTCGCGATCGTTGTGAT
>CAKTOT010000114.1 GCA_934590135.1 uncultured Muribaculaceae bacterium | reverse complement strand
AACATCTGGTTTTTAACGGGTTAAATAATCCGGCTTCTGGAAGCCACTAACTAACATAAAAATTTACCGAAGTATTGTAACTTCATTATCGATGCACCCTTGCCGAGGTCGAATTGCCGCAAGTCAACCCACATCACAGATGGGTTGTAAGTGGTCGCATAGTAATACACAAGATTCGAATGATCGGCAACCGAACGCCACTGCGTCTGCGAAACCTCGGGACTATCGGGAACAGAAATGCCAACCGGGACGGCACAGTTGAATAGCACACCAAAGACCCCGGCCAATGCCACTTCATGTCTTACCGTATCAGGGATACATCCAACATAAAACGATGCTCGTACAAAACGATCGCTGCTGCTGTTGGTGCCGGGTAGCATTTTCATTCCACCTATACATGACCAGTACTGCTCTATCGCCTTTTGACTATCATACAATGGGGCATTGGTCAGCACACGATATTCGTATCCATGGTGTATTGAGATGCGCCCGTTGACATACTCGATGATTGCACAATCACCGGAGGCATCACTCAATGCAGCATGTAGTGTCGTGGATGCTCCGCCGGGCATATCCGGAGCATCTATGTAGAATACATCGCGCGACAGTCCATCGACAGCCTCGACCACCGTGGCGTAATTGTCTAAAATATACTGTGCCCACAGTGACGATGACATCGGACGACGTGTCTCCCTCGGCAACTTATATTCGGTGCCAGGCAGGTATAAGAGGTTACATACTAGTGCTTGCTCGTTCATACCTTCGGAGACGCCCATATCGTAACCTACGGCAACCACACTGCCATATCGCGACTGCCATTGCAAGGCTTCGGGCCCTTGTGCGGACACTCGGTTGATGCCACGTGGTTGCACATACAAGTTGGTCGGTATAGGCGTTTTCCAGTCCAAGTTGCGACCTGTAACAGCCGTATTGTTATGTCCTGCATACACCACACGTGTGCATGCCGTAGTTTTAGGATTGGCAGATAGTGCAACCGTTAAAATTATTATGAGTTTCGCAAGTTCATTCATTGTCTTCATTATCATTGTCTTTATCTCCGCGAATGTCTTTTGTTAAACAAACGCTTTCGATCTCCAAAAAGTTCGGACACAACAAAACACAGCGGCGGCGCTATGCCTGATGCAGGACATAACGCCGTCGTATAAGTGATTAGATTCGGTATCTTACTTTATGCCGTCACGATGAAGCAATGCATCAATGGCGGGCTCACCACCTCTAAATCGGCGATAAAGTTCTGCCGGATTCTCCGTACCACCGCGTTTGAGAATGTTGTCGCGGAACGAGTGTGCCGTTTTGGCATCAAATATACCATTCTTTTGGAATACGCTGAATGCGTCTGCGTCCAATACTTCGGACCATTTGTAGCTATAATAACCCGCTGCATAACCGCCTGAGAAGATATGGCTGAATTGGGGCGAAGTCATCGAGCCGCATACTGTCGGGAAGATGCGTACCGGTTTGATTGCCTCAATCTCAAATTCCACGGCATCATCTACCGGTTTTTCGATGGTGTGCCATGCCATATCCAGGTATCCGAATGCAAGTTGGCGCATGCACGAGTAAGCAGCGCCATAGCGCGAGGATCGTATCAGACCGTCTACCAACGAGTCCGGAATAGCCTCTCCGGTGACATAATGACGTGCAAAGGTGTCAAGGAATTGGCGCTCGGTCAGGAAGTTTTCGTTGAACTGCGACGGCAATTCGACAAAATCACGGAATACATTGGTGCCGCTTAGGGTGCGGTATTTAGTATCGGCAAGCAGCCCGTGCAGTGCGTGGCCAAACTCGTGCATAAAAGTCTCTACTTCGTAGGGCGTCAGCAACGAGGGCTTGTCGGCTGTAGGCTTTGTAAAATTCATCACAATAGTCACCTGAGGCCGAGATTCCTTACCTTTGGCATCTTTCCACTGCTCCTTGAAGTTGGTCATCCAGGCGCCGGGGCGCTTACCGGCACGGGGGAAGAAGTCTGTATAGAATACGCCGAGGAATTTGCCGTTTTCGTCCTTGACGTCATAGGCTGTCACATCGGGGTGATAGACCTGCACCTTGGGATTGGGCGTAAAAGTCACTCCGTAAAGACGGGTAGCCAATCCGAAGACGCCTTTGATGACATTCGAAAGCTCGAAATAAGGACGCATAGCCTCTTCATCGAAAGCATATTCGGCAGCTCGCTGCTTGTTGGAGTAGTAGCTAAAATCCCAGGGATGTATGGTCACCGGCTTGCCTTCGTACTTGGAGGCAAAAGCCGTCAGCGAAGCCATCTCTTTTTCAAGCGCAGGCGCATAGGCTTGGCGAAGACGATCCAGAAGGTCATACACAGCCTCAGGTGTCCCGGCCATTGTATTAGTCAGACTGTATGCGGCGTATGTCTTGTAGCCCAGTAGATTGGCCAGACGTCGGCGTACATCGGCTATACGAGTCATCACGTCAATATTATTGTACTTGCCCCAAGTGTTACGTCCCGTATAAAGTCGGTACATACGTTCGCGCAAATCGGCACGATTGCTATATTTCATAAAAGCAATGTACACGGGTTGGTCAAGAGTAAAGAGATATTCTCCGGCACGACCTTTGTCCGAAGCAGCCTTGGCGGCAGCATCTATCGAACTTTCGGGAAGTCCCTCAAGATCGTCTTTTGTAAGCCATACTTCGTAGGTATTGACTTCCTTGAGTACGTTCTGACCAAAGAGTGTGGTCAGCTCGGACAGTTCCGAACTCAGGCTTTTGTACTTTTCGCGTGCTTCGCCTTCAAGGGTAGCGCCATTACGAGCAAAAGACTCATAGGTACGCTGCAACAGCATACTATCCTCGGGCGCCAGATTGAGCGATTCGCGGTTGTCATATACCTGACGGACACGCTGCCATAGCTTTTCGTTAAGTGTAATCGAAGTCGAGTATTCGCTCAGCAGTCGCGAAGCCACTACCGAAACTTCCATCATTTGATCATCAGCCTCGGCCGAAAGTAGCGCATAGAATACGCCGAGAGTGCGACTGAGATCCTCGCCGGCGCAGTCCAATGCAACTATGGTATTCTTGAATGTGGGCTTGGCCTTATTGGTGGCGATGGCATTAATGTCCTTATTGGCACGTGCTATGCCGTCTTGGATGGCCGGGAGCCACATACTGTTATCTATAGCTTTGAATGGTGGTGTGTTGTGCTCGGTTGTCTTGAATGGGCGCAACAGCGGATTGGCGGTCTCTACCTTCTTGGACGAAGATGTCGCCACGGGAGCTGAATGTGACATAAGCGGTTGAGCCATAAGAAGCACCGTCACCAGTGCTGTCAATGATTTCATTCTTGTGGTTTGATATTTTGGATTATTCTATATGCTAAAAAAACAAGCACGCGCCTACCAACAGATACTCAAGACCCCGGCAAGCGCGCATATATTCTGTACCCTCAAGCGTCAGAATGGCAGGTCGTCAGATGCGCCGGCAGCACCGGGAGCTGGAGGCACAGGCGCGTCGATGGGCGCCTGCTGGGCCATAGGAGGTACGGAAGCGGCTGCCGATGTATCAGCACCCTGCGATTCTTCGGCTTTCCATGCACGCACATCAGTATACCAGCGGCCATTGAATTCACGGCTCTCTATATCAAAGCTGACGATGTACTCCTTGCCTACGCTCAACTTATACTGATCGGCCTTGTCTCCGAAAAAGTTGAAGAAAACCTTGCGAGGATAAGTCTCTTGGGTCTCGAGGACATACTCGTGTTTCTTCCAGTTGTTTCCGGCCTTACTGACGCCGGATTGTTCTTGAAGATCGAAAATGATTTTTCCTTTAATTTCCATGAAATTATTTGTTTAGTAATTATTTTGCTGATGCATACGTGCCGACACTAACCGCGAGACTACTCTCGGATTTATCGGCATATAAGTTTACAAATTTAGCATTTTTTTTTGAGACACAGTCGGCTTGTCCAATTTTTAACCTATAATTCACTAAAAGAATGGCTATATTCGTGAAATCTATCGAGCATACGGAGGAATTGCAAAAAAAATGATGAAAAGGTTAAAAGCACCAAAATATATGGTTGTACATTATTGTATTCTTACGGATGCGTAAGGGTACGCCATAAGTCGTATTTTACGTTTAACGGGAGTTTTTCCGCATAATATGTCGCGCGCTTCATGTCGCCCCTTATATAAAACAGAGCGGCGAGGTCTTGATATGCACTCTCTTGCCTAATGATAGAAAGATAAACTTCTTTTGTCATACCACAAATATATTCCCATTCTTCGGGCGTTATATTATAATCAAATACGGTTTCCATACTTTTGAAATAAATAGATTATTAAACTAAATGCCGACTAACGACCGCCGGCCACGAGCAGCGAACAGCAAGCGCGACCGCATCACAATTCAGTCGGCTTTGCGGCGCTTGGAGTAAAGCGGCTCGCGCCACACCATGCAGAGCCTGCCGCTGTAAGGCACGCCATCGGACACGCGGAGGTTGTAGAGATTGCCCAACGAGCAGCCTACCTGCGAGACGGAAAATTTATCATAGATAGCAGCCAGCGACGAGAACAAGAAGAACCTCCGCCGAGGCTCATCGGGAAGCGGTGCGCCGAAAAACTGCACCACATACACCTGCGCGTTTGCCGTTTCTTTATCCATACGATACATTATTTCTAATATTTCCGCAAAGGTACATTAAATATCCAAGATATACATCACGATTTATAATTCCCACAAAACAAAGGCGACCTGCGGCAGTACTTGCAGCATCCCGATACGCTTTTCCGCCGAGTGCGAGACGAGCACGGCCTGTTTAAACTTTCCCAAGCGGCAAAAGAGTTCCATCCGGGACGCGGAGTGTATCGCAGCTGCTATATGAACGCACGGCGCCTCGCCGCCACCGAAACCAATATCGCGTATCGTACCGCCGACCACCTGCGCTGGCAGCAACTTGATTTTGTCGTGGGAATAGAGATACACCTATCAAACAACCACAACTGCAGGGGTATCCCGGCAGGAACTTACTACGACATCTGCGACGAGTTGCAGGGAAAGTACCCGAAAGACTTTCAGTTCGTCGGGTGGCATCCACATTGTCGCTGCTATGCTACCTCGATACTAAAAACAGCGGCTGAAATAGAGGCTGACAACGAACGTATAATGGCAGGAGAGAACGTGTCGGAGGGCAGTGAGAACGAGGTAACGGATATTCCCAGCCAGTTCAAGGATTGGATTGAGAACAATAAGGAACGAGCCAAAGGCTGGGAGAGTATGCCGTATTTTGTAAGGGACAACCCCCAATACACTCGCGGCTTTGTGGTGGATACCTACGACCAACCCGAACGGAAGTTTACGAGGGCGCGAAAGACGAAAGACGCTATGTTTACCGCTGTCAAGGAGCTATCTATCCGCTACCCCGAAATCCCCAACACCGAACTCGGAGCAATCTATCATTTCACCCGTGGAGATGTATCTGCGTTTCGCCAGCTCAATAAACAACTTCGCAAGGGAGACGTTAGCGAGTTCAACGAGGCGTTCGCGGCGCTTATGGAACGAGGCTTGAAGAAAATCGAACCAATTATAGCCACAACCTACCGTACTATAAGACTTAATAAAACGAACCTCAAGGAATGGCTAAAAAAAGCGGATGAACCGAGCAACGCCGTAATGACATTCAAGGGATTCACATCATCTTCGCTTGATAGGACGATTGTAGAAAACTTCGCAGAGAAACACGCTGGTAGAAAACCAAACGAGACCGACGTCCTGCTTATCATTCGGGGAAAATCAGGACGTCCGATTGAGAACCTCTCGCAGTTTGGAACATTAAATAACGGACTACCAAATCAACAGGAAGTTATGTTTATCAGAGGACAGCAGTTCCGCGTCCTCTCGTGTCGAAAACTTAATACGGGAGCCTGCGGTTACGAGTTTGAGATTGAAGAGATCTAAAGCCCGTACTTGTTAATGCTCTTATCATCGGCAATCCAACGGTCGTACATAGAATTGTTGCTGGATTGTATCGGTTGTTCCTCATCCTCGCCTTCAGCTTCAGGAGCATCTTCAATACTGTCAATAAGTTCTTCAATTTCTTCAGCAGTCAAAATCCTGCCGTTTTCGTCCATAATTGGCATAACACTTGTTTTTTTGTGAATTACATTGCATTTACACGAGACGCGACCACGCCATAAAAAGCAGACGCGGTCGCGTCTCGCCTTATTTCGTTTCAGAAGGACACCACCGCAATCCGCAAGCCGAGCGCCTCGCAGATTTTGGCGACAGTGTCGATGGTCACATTCATGCGTCCGTTTTCGATACGGCAAAGGTGACCGGCATCAAGACCGCAGCGGTCGGCGAGGTCGCGAACAGATAGCCCTGCGGCATTACGAGCGCGAGCGATGGCCGAGCCTACAGCCTTGCG
>CAKTOT010000113.1 GCA_934590135.1 uncultured Muribaculaceae bacterium | reverse complement strand
CCGTTATGGGGCACGGATACAGCATCGGCACTACGCTCCGGAGCACTCGAAGGAATCGTAGGCGAGATACTGCACTATCGCAATCTCGCCGGAGCCGATGCACATATAGTTGTCACCGGCGGTCAAGCTCCGGTGATATTGCGCCACCTTCCGTTCCAACCGATTACGCACCCACACCTCGTAAGCCTCGGGCTTTACACAATACTACGATACAATTTCGAACAATGAAAATATTCGCAACCATCCTACAAAGGTACGCCAAGGCCGCTTATACGACCCTGGCACTGGCATTAGCCATAACCGGCACAACAACCGCCACAGCCCAAAACACCGTAATCACGCCCTACTCGCGCTACGGCTACGGCATCCTGGGCGACAACGCCACCGCGGCCCAAAAATCTATGGGCGGTGTAGGTTATGCCGCCAGTTCGGGACGCCAAACCAACGTCATGAATCCGGCATCTTATGCAGCCATAGACACCCTCACCTTCCTCTTTGATATGGGCGTCACCGCCGTATCACAATGGCAACAGGAAGGCGACAAGAGCCATCACGACTTTGGCGGCGGCCTTGACTACATCACCCTGCAAGTACCCATAGGCCGATATATGGGCGCAAGCGTGGGTCTGCTCCCCTATGGCAGTGTAGGCTATAGCTTCGGCAACGCCATAGACAACGGCAGCGTCAGCCGTCAAGGCTCGGGCAGCATCAATCAGCTATACTTAGGCATTGCCGGACGCCCCTTCCGCGGCTTCGGCATAGGCGCCAACATCGCCTACCTCTTCGGCTCGACCATCAACGACACCTATGCCGTGACCTCGTCAGCCTCAACATCCCTGTTCGAGCGCACACTCAAGGTACGCGACTGGTATGCCGAATTCGGCGTACAATATCACTTCTACGTAACCAGACGCGATCGTCTCTCACTGGGTCTCGTATACGCCCCGGGCAAAGACTTGCACGGCGATACCTACGGCGTATATTACTATACATCAGATGAAAACGTCACGCCTGACACCGTCGGATACTCCAAGCTCAACGGACTGTACTCGCTGCCCGAGAAATGGGGCGCCGGTATTTCGTGGACACACAACGACAAGTTGACCGTAGCCGCCGACTTCACCTATCAGCCATGGAGCAAGGCCAAGTATGCCGCCATCGAGAGCTTTGAGCAGACCAATTTTGCCGACCGCTGGCGTGTAGGTGCCGGTCTTGAATACACGCCCAACGTCCGCGGCAACTACGGCCAACGTATACACTATCGCCTGGGCGGATACTACACCCACGACTACATTATGGTGCGCGACAACAATATACGCGAATACGGCGTCACCCTCGGCTTCGGGCTGCCCGTACCCGGGCACAAGACCACGGTGAACATCGGCTTCGAATGGAAGCACCGCGCCGCCAACCCCGACCCGCTCATCAAGGAAAACTACTTCAACATCACTCTCGGACTCAACTTCAACGAGATGTGGTTCCGTAAGAGCAAAATTTATTGACGCACGTCACGTCCCGGACCATGTATTCGCAGTGCTTCAGACATTCGCCGCGCGCATTACTGGCCGCAGCCATATTGGCCGCAGTCATAGCCTCGTGCGCCGACGAGCAGGAGCACAGCTATGTAGCCAACGTCTCCAACCCTCTGGTGACGCCCACTATGGCCACGACCAACGTCTCCACACTCATCTCCGACTCGGGATACACCCGCTATCACATCACCGCCCCGGTATGGAACATCTATGACGACATTCCCGACCCGATGTGGAAGTTCCCGAAAGGTTTGAACCTCGTCAACTTTGACCTAAAAATGAAGCCGGCAGCAGCCATGCGTTGCGACTCGGCTACATACTTCAGCCAACGCCGCCTATGGCGTCTCGACGGCAATATCGTGATGGTCAACGTCCAACGCGACACATTCCTGACCGAGCAGCTATATTGGGACCAAAACCAATGCAAAGTATATTCGGACTCGTTTATACACATCGTACGCACCAACCACATCATCGAAGGCTACGGATTCGAATCCAATCAGGAAATGACACAATACAACGTCAACCGACCCACAGCAATCATTCCCGTAGACCGCTCGGAAAAGGGTGGCAAAGGTCAGCGGCCCTTCGGCCCGGGTATGACCGCCGTAGCACAAGACAGCCTCCCCGCCGGAACACCGCGGCCCGAACGGCCCCTGCCACCCGAACGCGCTTCCAGACGCCGCAACGTCTTCGGCGGATTCGGCAGCATCGAACCCGGCAAGACAACGGATTTGACCCCGGCGACAAACGCTCGCACCCCGATAAAACGCTGACCCTTACAACTCGCTCAGGCAACTCATTACGATACAGCAAAGCCCGCATCCCCATACAAAAGAAACAACATCACACTCCTCACTTAAACAGCATTAGACATCCATTATGGAAATTTGGATAATCGTAACACTCGTATCACTTCTATTCAGCGGCCTATTCTCAGGCGCCGAAATGGCCTTCGTCACCAGCGACCGCGTACGCGTCGAAATAGACGTCAAGCAAGGTGGTATCATAGGCCGAATACTGCGACGTTTCTACGCCAATCCACAGTTCTTTATCTCATCCATACTGGTAGGCAACAACATCGTACTGGTCATATATGGTATGGGAGCTGCCGCATTGCTCAAACCTCTGCAAGAGCCCCTGGAATTAGACGATGGAATGATGCTGCTACTGCAAACCATCGCCTCGACAATAGTCATCATTATCACCGGCGAATTCCTGCCAAAGACAATATTCCGCATCAACCCCAATACCTCGATGCGTTTTATTGCCTTACCGATATTCCTATTTTACATCATACTATACCCTATTGCACTGCTGGCCACCGCATTATCTCGCGGACTCATGCGACTTTTCGGGCTCAAATCCGACCGGACGGAAATCAAGATGATATCCGTCTCGGACCTCAACGACTATCTCGAAGACACCATTGACAGCCTGCACGACCAAAAAGAAGCCGTAGGCACCGAAGTCAAGATATTCCAAAACGCGCTCGACTTTTCCAACACCCACCTTCGCGATTGTATGATTCCGCGCAACGAAATTGTCGCGGCCAAATCCGACATCACCTACGAAGAACTCTCCAAACTGTTCACCTCCAGCGGACGCTCCAAAATACTTGTATATCGCGAAGACATCGATGACATCATAGGATACATCCATGTCAGCGAACTCTTTGATCCCTCCAGCGACTGGCACAAAAACATCAAGCCGGTACTGTATGCACCCGAAGCACTTCTAGCCAACAAAATGATGCGACGCCTGCTCAACGAAAAGCGCTCCATGGCCATCGTAGTTGACGAATTCGGCGGAACCGCCGGACTGGTAACACTCGAAGACCTCGTCGAAGAAATATTCGGTGACATCCAGGACGAACACGACAAGGCAGCCCCGACGGCACGCGACTTGGGCGGCGGTATCTACGAATTTTCGGGACGATGCGAAATTGCCGAGCTCAACGACACGTACCACCTCGACATTCCGGAGGACGATGATTACCAAACTCTTGCCGGATACATAATACACAACACCGGTGCTATTCCCGAAAAAGGCGAAACCGTCACTCTGGGCAACCTGTCCATAGAAATACTGCGCAAATCGGCGGCACGCATCGAGCTGTTACGCGTCACCCGCATACCCTCGGACGAGCAATAATCAGCATCCAACCGATTCTGCGCACAAATGACTCACACAAAGCGCACAAAAGGGGACGATCCTACTTAAAAAAGGTTAAAACCAACATTATCTTCATCCGATTATTGCAACTACGCCGATTATTCGTAAATTTGCGAAAGTACAATAACCCCTTAAAATTAATCAGATGAAGAGATTATATTCAATCACTCTGCTCGCGCTGGCTACCATACTACCGGCCGCCGCACAACAATTGTTTACAACCTCCTTCGAGACCGAAAGCGATTTCAACGCGTGGAAGGTCTATGACATCAATGCAGACGGCTCTACCTGGAAATTTTCGGCCGAAAACGAAGCCGGCAAACGCTGCTACTACAACTACAGCAGCAGCAACGATGGCAACGATTGGTTCATCTCACCGGCTATCACCCCGACAGCCGACGGCAACGTACTGGTACGCTACCACTACAACGGCAGCTCCTACGGCGAAGCCATGAAAGTATTCAGCGGCAACGCCCAAACCGTCGAAGCTATGACCAACCAACTTGCCGACTATCCCACCATCCACAACGATGGATACAGCAACTATGTCTTAGTGCCCGTAAAGGCCGGCGTTCCTTTCCATCTCGGGTTCTACTGCTACTCCAAGGCCGACAGATTTCGCCTCTATCTAAGCGGAGTCAGTGCCGAAATGGCCGACAAAATCGTAGACCTCAGCCTGACGGAAATCGTAACACCGACGACCGACTGGAATCTAACCAACCACGAGAAAGTATCCGTCAAAGTCAAAAACACAGGCATAGACGCAGTGACATCCTTCGCCGTATCCATCAACATCAATGGCAAGGATGTCCTCTCCGAAACCGTCACCAAGGTCCTCAACGCCGGCGAAGAATACAAATATATCTTCAATGGGACACTCGACTTGTCTACACCTCGAGCACTCTATGAGATAACCGCCACCGTATCACACCCCGATGACATCGAAGCGGCCAATAACACCAAGACCATACAAGTACGCCATCGCGCTCCCGCTACGGTGCCCTACTCCACCGGCTTCGAACCCGACGAAGACAACTCGGGCATCGTATCGTTCAACCTAAACAACGACTCAGGCGACTGGGGCGTAGAAGTAGGCTCATTCTGGATCAATCTCGCTCGCAACGGATATGGATACCTCGGTTACAACTACGACAAGGAACATGCCGCCGACGACTGGATAATACTCGAACCCATAAACGTCGAGCCGGGCTACTACGTAGTACGCTTCTGGTACTCAGGCGATGACAACCACAACGAACGCTTTGCAATGTACTGGGGCAATGAACAAATCCCCGATAAAATGACAAACAAAGTGGTCGAATACAATCCCTTTGCACGCGGAGCTTACGAGGAATCCATCAATATCATTAAATTCGATAAAGCTCAGACAGTTTGCTTCGGATTCTACGCATTCTCCGACCCGGACGAAAACTGGATAACCATAGACGACTTCAGTATCGAACGTATCGATGATCCCAACAGCGTTGATATCTGTGCCGAAAAATTCGTTGCTCCCACCGGTGCATACATCCCCACATTGTCATATAAAGATGTGACTATCAGCGCTCGCAACGTGGGTATCGTAGCCAAAAACGTCACTGCCAATCTGTACATTGACGATGCGCTCGCCGCTACACAAAATGTATCCTTTGCCGCACAACAAGTTAAACAAATCACCTTTGAAGGCGTCCTCACATCTCTGGCCAAGGGCAAACATACCGTCAAATGCGAATTGATATGCGAAGGCGACACCAAGCCCGACAACAACATCATCGCCCTCGAAGTCAACGCGCTGGGCAATCCGGACATATTCTACGACTTCGAAGACGGCAAGATTCCGCAAGGCTTCACATTCCACAACGAAGGAGACAACACTCTTGCCCCCGAAGCCATCGAAGAATTCGGCGAAACCGGCTGGGCCGTTCAAGCATTCTACCAGGAGCACCGACTATTGGGCAAAAACTACCTCGGTGCCTCAACATATATGACCTCCGGTGCTGCAGACCGCTATTGCATCCTGCCTCGTGTCAAAGTCGAATCGGAAGACGCCTGCTTTGTCTGGTCTTCAGGCGTAATGAACGCCTCCTTTGCCGAGAGCTATGACATCAAAGCCTCCGACAGTTCCGATCCACTTTACATCGGCTGGTATGACCGTCTAACCAGCGTCTCGCTATCCAAAGAATCTCGCTTCAACGATGGCGTTTCGCTTGGCAAGTATTTCGGCAAAGACATATACATCGCCATCCGACTCACCAGTGCCAAGGGTGATGCCGTGATGTTTGACAATCTCAGCATATTCGGCTGCTCGGCATCGGCCGGCATCGCTGATGTGACGGCAGACAACGACAGCAACGCCCCCATAGAATACTACAACCTCAATGGCGTGCGCGTCAACAACGACAACCTTGCTCCCGGCATCTACATCCGTCGACAAGGCAGCAATACCGTCAAAGTCGTCATCCGCTAAAATCCATACAAACGCATAACCGAGAAGGGCGCCCGGAAATATAATCGGCGCCCTTCTCTATTGCTGCATCAGCACCCGCCTCAATCACGTGTCCAAACGCAGTATCACCCTACACCGGAAAGGCGGTTCAAGAGCCATCAAAAATCTTTTTTTAGTGATATTTCTCATTTTTTTCGTCCAAAATTTGCACGGTTAAAAAAAACAGCGTACCTTTGCAACGCAAAACACGGATGGTGCCATAGCTCAGTTGGTAGAGCAAAGGACTGAAAATCCTTGTGTCCCCGGTTCGATTCCTGGTGGTACCA
>CAKTOT010000112.1 GCA_934590135.1 uncultured Muribaculaceae bacterium | reverse complement strand
GGATAAATCCGGACAAGGCTTCAAAGTAGATTTTGGAGGCTACTCCTTCCCAGCCGCGTAGGGTGGGGGCTATGTCACTGACGATGTCGCCCTCGATGGTGCGTATCTTGGTGCGATAGTCTTCGAGGCGGCGTATGGCCTTGTCTGTGCTTTGGCGCAGCTCGGGCTTCGCATCATCGGCTGCAAGCATCAGAAGCAGTGCTTGTTGGTTCTCAATCTTGCGCAGTATGACATCCTTAATCCAGCCCACGGCATCTGACGAGAACGAGAATGTCAACTGTCCTTTGCGAATGGTGGATATTGACCCGTATTTCGGACTCCAAATACGTGCCAACGGTTGACCGGATTTATCGGCAAAGATTACTTCGATTTCGTGTTCGACGGCGAGCATTACGGCATCGCTGGTGATTTGAGCGCCTCGGCCTATTTGTATCGAGTCGATGCCCGCCACGGGAATGCGTTGGCGACCATCGGCGTTGCTGATGACGAAACCTTCATTGTCGCGGCTTATGGATACACCATAGGTATTGATGACAAGCTCCATCGGGTGATGATAATTTGTGAGGAAGTAGTGACTAATATGGCTCGAATACTCGATATAGCCGTGATGGGATAGGCTTACCGATGTGGAGGTGGCACTGCCGGCCACCTCCGTCATCGATGCTTAGCAGTCGTAGTCGCGGAAGCGCTTGAAGCGGAATGTGACTTTCTTCTCGCCTCCGCCGAGGTCTTCGGTGTCGCGCTCACTCGTCGAGCAGATACAGCGGATGCCAAAAGCCTTTAATTGAGAAACGACATAAAAAGTGTAGAACATCTCACCCATTATGTGAACGGTGATTCTGCGTTCCTTGCACATATTTTTAATCTCGTATATTTGCGGCGCGGCTATCTCCTTTTTGATATCGTCAATTTTCATCGCCGGGTCTATTGCTGGAAATGCCATATCCTGTACTTCTCCATACTTTTCTGCGGCCTTTTTCTGGCTTTCCGACCAATCCTTATATGGATGGTTGGACAGATTGACGAGTAACGGGGGAGTGCCGGGAGCATAGGCTTTGATTGCAGAGATTTCATTGGAGACAGCCGAAAGATATGAGCTTATACTACTGCGCAATGTTTCAGGATCTTTATAGCTCGCTCGAAGACCGGCATGGTTGAAGTCGTTTCGGTCTTCTGTTATCTGATTCCATTGGTTGGCCAGTTCTGATGATATTATACCACTGCCAATGATCCGGTCAATAATAGTTTCTTTATAAGGTGATAGCGGCCTGTATTTGTTTGAATCTTTTTTTTGTTCCAGCCCAAGCTTGTTTAAGGCTTGTGTCGCAATTTCTCTATCGCCTTTGTCCTTAATGTCAAGATGAAATTTGCGACAAAGAATAGATACTATTCCCTCTTGCAGCAACGTTATTGATGCCTGATAGTAGCTGTGATCCAAACATAGTCGCGAAGCCTCAATCATATTTTCGGGACTATCGGGAGTGAAATTTTTAACAGATTTCGCGATCTGTTTAAACAAAGGTCCCATCGGACGGATATATTCGGCATCGGCTTTTGATAAAAGAGCCTTTATTTGCTCACTTTGTTTGCCTATAATTATTTCATCACCTCGGTTGAAAGAAATAGAATTGCTAAATTCATATAACTGTTTGCTCAATTTTCTGAGAGTGGTTGCATCTTGGTCTTGCCCTTTTGTTTCTCGAGCAATGGCGATCAGCGGCTTATCTGCGCAATCTTTTAGCTTCTTTGCATCGCCGTGGTTGAGGTAGTCTGCGGCGGCGTTAGTCCAGTCTTGAAGGACTGCTAAAGGCGTGACATCTTGTATCGTCTTTACGCTTGCTTCATAGTTGCCGTATGTCAGGCTCCTGACTTCGGTGTGCTTCAAGAATTTCGCGTAGTTGCCGAGTACCAATACCAACATCGGAAGGTATCTGAAACCATGTGTGAGGTCGAAGTATAGTTCATCGCCGTCTTCCAAAACGGTATATACCTTATAGAAGATATCCCATAACTCTTTTTCGTTATTGCCATCCGGAATATCGATTACATCTATCGGAGTGGGGAGCTGCATCTGTTCGAGGATGGACTTTAATCCGATGTATGGCTCGTCTTTTCCAGTCTTATTGTTATAACGCATGTCATTTGGCACTTCCCAGTTGTCTACCTTCGCTTTTTCGGTGAGGACGATATATATTTGATCGTCTTTGGTCCACTCGCCGCCGACCTTCTGTTTTGTGAGCATCTGCAGTGTTGCCTGCTGGATAAAGCGGGTGGCGTCAGACTGAAAACCGCCCATCTTGTAGACGCACTCGCTGTAAAAACCCGTTCCGAGGACGGAGATAAAAACCTTGCGTGACATTGTCTTATGCTTTGAGGGTGTTGATTACTTTTGTTAATTTGCTATCAAGATTGTTGAAGCCGTTATCAAAGGTGAGAATGTCAACCTTATTGTCTGTCGCCTTTTCTCTTAGGTTGGATCTAATTTTTGAGAAGATTCTATAGGCAATTAACACACCTTTTGATTTATCGCTTCCATAGGTTTGTGTAATTCGGTTGAGTTTGTAGATGTCGTCTTGATTAAAAGTGCTAGACTTGCATTCGACAAAGAGGAACTTGTTTCCCAAATTGACCAATATATCAATTTCGTTTTTTGTTATCTTGATGCCGTCTTTGGTATAATCTTCTTTTTGAGGGTCAAATACGACACTAGTCCAAACATCGTATTTATCCTTAGCCCATTTGTAGATAGTATCGGCAACGAGCGTTTCCCACCATCGACCTTCGAATAAAAGCATGTCTGCCTCCGGGTAATCACTTCGGAATATCTCATCGCCGTTATATTCTATGATAGTACTTGCCCCGTCCTTTTTGTATGTCACCGGTCCATAAGAGTAAGGACTATTTATATGATCTGTGTTGCGGTCATATTCCGCTTTAAGAAGGGAAAGAACTTCTCTCTTGTATGGGTCAAATACTTGACTGCGAACTTCTTCTGCGCATTTGCTGCGTTCGGGGTCGGGTGTATATGGGTTATAGCTTTTCAGCTTTTGGCCTTGAAGCATAAATATGAGTTCAGAGGGCAGATGCCTTTGTAGCGGGGTCTTCTCGGATGTACGGATGTCAATGCAGTCTTTAGAATCAGTATATATCATTGCGCAATCATGCATAATTGCGGACCACATCGCACCAAGAGCCATAGGCTTTGTCCCTCCAGTCAGATTGAATGTATACGAACAGTCAAGCCCTTTATTCGCTATAATGCTGTCACATTTACGCTTGCAAACATTCGCATCAAACGCGTCCCCAATTATTTCTTCCACACATTGCAAGCCATACTTTTCAATGGTTGCGCACAAGTTGTCCATTACAGGCTTTGACTGGGGTGTCCCAATTAGGTAAGTAATGTCTGGACGATATTCGTATATTGGGTAGAATACCGGGAGGGCTTCTTTGCCCACTAAAGTGATATGTACGTTCTTCATATATTGTGTCGTTATATTTGGATGATGGTGCCGGCGCCGAGGCTGGCGTGTTTGCCAAGTCCGATGTAGGATGGTAGGCGGACATTGGTCTTGAAGACGAGGTCGAAGCCGCGTAATTTGATGTCTTTGAAGTCGTAGAGTTCGGTATGTGATACAGCGACAAGTTGTGCCGTCACTGTGCCATCGAAGAATACGCCTACACCTTTGGCGAAGGATAGGATATTGCCTACGATGCACTGCTCGACAAGGCGGTAGCGCTCGATGATGCTATCGGTGGCGTTGTAGCGGCGATGGTTGTCCTGATTGAGCGGAAAGTAGCGAGTAGCTCGGTAGGTGAAGATTTCATCGGTGAGCGCCACTTCGGTTTCTTCAAGCTCGAGTGCCGGAGCGGGTAGCGCCGTGATACGGCGTCCGAGTCGCACTTGGGGCAGGTCGAGGGCAATGATGTCGCGGACGGCTTCGAGGCCCGAGTCAATGCACACGATGGCAGCCCGCCCGTCGAGGCGTTTGTACTGCACCATAGGGTAGCTATAGCGCAATTGCTCGTCCACGTGGTTGTGCAGCAGGATATTGTCACATCCGGCAGCTTGGATGACGGCGCCGCGCAGAAAGGGTATCTCCCTTTCCGCTATCTCCGTGTCGTACCTCGCGACAAGCACCGTCACCATCTTGCCTCCCATAGCGCTTATTTCGTATTATTCAGTTTGTTAAAGAGGACCTCGGCTCGTTCTTTGCCGAGATAGACGTCAAGCGCTTTCCATATATGGCTGTTACGCGTTGTCCAAACATTTCCCTTTTTCTCATCTTTAGTTTGGTTTTCAAACAGCCTACGGACTGTTTTCTCTATAGCGTCCTTGTCGTCTGTGCTAAGTTTGTGCGACTTAATCCACTGTTCAATTTTTTTTGAACATACTTTCCAGTCATTGACTGTGTGTTTTTCTCCATGTTTGGCTTCAAGTCTTGCTCGCAATGAATCGGACACGGCAAGCATTTTTTCGATTTCAGCTTTAATGGTTTTCAGCTCCTTTATCCGCTCCTCTACGATGCTGTCCTCAAATCCATCTCGGCTTAACATAGTTCTTATTTTTTCGTATCGATTTATCGCTGTGGCGACATCCATATCCAATGCTTTTAGCGCAGGAATGTTTTTCCCTTCTATGCAATCAATCCTATCATATACTGCTTGTGCTTCTGCATATTCCTCAGAGTACTTGGCTCTAAGCGCTAAAACATTTAGTTGGTTTATGCGGCTATCTATGTCTTTTATCAGGGCTGAAACAACAGAAGTGTCGGCATTATATTTAATCATCTGATTAAAAACATCCTGAGCTTTGCACTTGATGCTTAATAAGCCATTCGCTTCATTGGATTGAACCATACTATCTTTGATGCCCTCTATTTGCTTATTCCATAGTGGAGTTTTACATTTGATTTCACATAGGCGAACTTGCTCTTCAATCTCTGCGATTACCTCTGTATAGGCATATAAATCTGTGCCCAATGAGCGCATTGAAGCTGTCAAATCTTCGATGTTTGAGAAAAGGCATTTTAACATGGCCAGTATGTCTGTGTCATTTACTTGTTTTTGATCTATGATATATTTGAGCTTTTCACGAATACTTGTGACAGTCACACTGAAGATGCTTGACCTTAAGTCGTTATCATCTACAATTGTTTTTGGTGATTTCTCTTTTTCTTTCAAGACGACAATCTGTGTGCCCTTAGATGTCGTGTAATCGTCCAGCTTCATCATTTCAAGGCCTTCTCCGTGTTCAGACATTATGCCTAACAGCCGCATCACCTGGATTGTATCTCTCCATGCCTTAGGATTATCAATGTTGGAACAAAATACATTCATCTGGCACTCAAAATCCTTAAGGTATTCGATGAAGCTTTTCTTTAGACCAAATAGTCTTATTTGACCGGCATCACAATGCAGCTTACCATATCCAAAAGACTTGGCAGCACCGATGTTATGGAATACGTCACATGTGTTATGAAAAGTGATGGCGGACAACAGTGCACCAATCTCTATCGGGCGCAGGTTGTGGACGTTTATACGCATCTTAAAATCATTACCTGCCGGAATGGCCTTGATGGTTGTCTTTGTGTTCTCGTTGCCATTACCTTGGGGCAAGTCCATTGTCGAGCTGCCTTTGTGTATGCGGTAACGCTTGCGGCCACTGATTTGGATGTCTTTGGAGGAATAAGAATTGTATGTTTTGGCGCCTTTCTCCTGTTTGATGTATAGTGGATAGAATGATGCTTTTGGCTGACCAAGTACGCCATTCGCTTGTGGTCGGTCATCAGGGATTTCTTTTTCTGCCCAAGCGTTGCTGAATTGCACGCGGCCCTTTACACTATCATTGCCAATCCATCCAAACATAGTCTCGCAAAGGTCTCGTTGTCCGGCATATTTGTTCGGATCCTGTTCTTTTTCTACAATGTCTTTAATCCCTTGGTTGTACGGATATCGGAACATACGCCCCATACCAAGAGCGACAATTGCCCCGTTCTCCTCAACATAAAACACTGGTATGCGCTCGCGTTGTCTACAGAGGAGGTCTTTATATTTCTCGAAGTTTGGAGATGGTTCGTAAACATCAAAGAATTTTGAAACAACGATATCGCTCAATTCTCTTGGAGCTTTTGTCTTGGCCGGTATCAGTAGCTCTTTCTTTTTTGTTCCCATCTTGCCTGTTGCAAAAAGCCTATACCCAGGGAAGTCCGGTAATACTGGAAACCATTCATTGAATATATTCTTTATCGTTTCATTGCGTTCCCATGAGGAGTCTTGATCTTTATCATATTCTTCACAATAATCCCTAACGTAATGTTGCGAGGTGTGCTTTTTGTCTTTACTCTCGTCTATATAAATTCTGGATAAATCTCCGTCACAGGGGTATAAAAGATAATGTTCATCGCTGTCTCTTGATTGTTTATCCAATTCCAGCCATCCGCATTTGGCATTATCCATCTTTTGATGGTAATCGCCGCTATCGGTCTGTCC
>CAKTOT010000111.1 GCA_934590135.1 uncultured Muribaculaceae bacterium | reverse complement strand
CGGCCCCCTCGGCGCGCGGCCTTCCCCCGAGGAGGAGTGAGGCTTTTTGCCGTTGCACTTCTTATCTGAATCTTTCCTTTTTTATAATAATGTATAAAGGCTGGGCGGCGGAGGTGCTAATTGAAAAAAAGTTTGTAACTTTGCAAGTCATAAGAACGCAAACATATTTACACCCATGAATATATCGTACTCTTGGCTGAAAGATTATGTCGATTTTGACTTATCGGCCGAACAATTGGCGGCAGCGCTGACCTCTATAGGTCTTGAATGTGAAGGCATTCATACAGTGGAGACTATACGCGGCGGCCTTCGTGGTATCGTCATAGGCAAGGTGCTGACATGCGTCGAGCACCCCAATAGCGACCACTTGCACATTACCACCGTCGACCTTGGCGGCGAAACCCCCGAACAAATAGTCTGCGGCGCGCCCAATGTCGCAGCCGGACAGACCGTCGTAGTTGCTACCGTGGGCACGGTACTGTACGACGGCGACAAGGAGTTTGTCATAAAGAAATCCAAGATTCGCGGTGTCGAATCCATGGGTATGATTTGCGCCGAAGACGAGATAGGCATCGGCACATCGCATGATGGCATTATCGTCATTACAGGCGATAATCTTCCCACACCCGGCACTCCCGCCGCCGAGTATTACGGCGTACAGGACGAGGCAGTCGTAGAGGTGGATATTACGCCCAACCGTATAGATGCAGCCTCGCATTATGGTGTGGCTCGCGACTTGGCTGCATACTTGACGGCCAATGCCGAAGGCTTTGCTCCCGTGCGTGCCCGTCGTCCGTCGGTGGACGATTTTGCCATAGACGACTCGGCGGCCAAGGGCGTGTGCGTCCGCGTAGATTCACCGCAGGCATGTCCGCGCTATTGCGGCGTTACCATCGAAGGCGTCAAGGTGGCTCCCAGCCCCGAGTGGTTACAGAAGCGTCTCCGCCTTATCGGCCTGCACCCCATCAACAATGTCGTGGATATCACCAATTATATACTCCACGGACTGGGTCAACCGCTGCACTGCTTCGACCGCGCACATATCGGCGGCGATGCCATAGTCGTTCGTACCTGCGAACAGGGGACAAAATTTACGACTCTGGATGGTGTGGAACGCACCTTGGATGCTGCCGACCTGATGATTTGCGACGGCAATCTGCGCCCGATGTGTATCGCCGGCGTATTCGGCGGTCTTGACAGCGGTGTCACCGAGCAGACAACTTCGGTATTTCTCGAAAGTGCATGTTTCAATGCCACCAGCGTTCGCCGTACGGCTCGTCGTCACGGCTTGAGCACCGATGCATCCTTCCGCTACGAGCGCGGACTTGACGCCAATGGTTGCATATATATACTCAAAGTGGCTGCGCTGATGGTCAAAGCCCTCGCCGGAGGTACTATCGTCGGCGAAATTCAGGATGTATATCCCGAGAAGGTGCATCGTCCGCGCGTGCTCCTCGAAACAGCATATATGGATAGCCTCGTAGGCCAAAAAGTGCCCTCGGCCGCTGTAGATGCCATACTCGAGGCCCTCGAAGTCGAGACACTCGAGCGTCATGGCGATGCCTCCGACCCGACATCACGTCTGTTGGCCGTGCCCACCTACCGCGTAGATGTTACACGCCCGTGCGATGTAGTTGAGGATATTCTCCGCATATATGGATACAACAAGATAGAGATGCCGCTGCAAGTGCGCTCATCGTTGTCCTATAAAAGCACCACCGATGCTGCTGCCGACATGCAGCGCATCGTTGCCAATCAATTGAGCGGCGCCGGTTTCCGTGAAATTCTCAACAATTCGCTTACGGCCGTATCGTACTATCAGGACGATGAGTCCGAACGCTGTGTGCGTCTGCTCAACCCCCTGAGTCAAGATTTGGCCGTTATGCGCCGAACCCTGCTTTATGGCGGCCTCGAAAGCATTGCACACAACGTCAATCGCAAGTCCAAAGACTTGGCAATGTACGAATTTGGCAATGTGTACTTCTTTGACGGCAGTCGCGAAAGCACCGCCGAGGCACCATTGCGCCCCTTCAGTCAGGGCGCTCGCTTGGCCCTGTGGCTTACCGGCGACAGCCGCGTTGCATCGTGGCAGGCTCCGGCGCTTGAGGCCTCGTTCTATGACCTGCGTGCACACGTAGACAATGTCCTGCGCCACCTCGGATTTGACATCGCACACGACATCGTATACGCCGTGACCGAACCGACCAAACTCTTCGCCGCCGCAATGACCGTAAGTACGCGCAAAGGCAAGGCACTTGGTACGCTCGGTATCGTCAGCCGCGCTGCAAGTGCCAAATGCGACCTTAAAGTTCCGGTATTCTTTGCCGAACTGGATTGGGACGTACTGACAAATGCCGCACAGAAGCTCGCAATTACGTATTACGACCTACCAAAGACTCAGGCCGTCAAACGTGACCTGGCATTGCTTATTGATACGTCCGTCACTATGGCTGACATCGAAAAAGTGGTGAAAGACAGCGAAAAGAAAATACTGCGTGATGTGACACTCTTCGATGTATACGAAGGCGACAAATTGCCGGAAGGTAAGAAGTCATACGCCATCACCATCACCCTGCGCGATGACGAAAAGACACTGCAAGACAAGTACATTGACAATGTAATGAATCGCATTATCGCCAACCTGCGCAATCGTCTCGGCGCCGAGTTACGATAAACAACCGAATTGACAATCAACATAACAACAACGATATAACTAAAACAGCACACCCATGGGAAGAGCTTTTGAATACCGCAAAGCCCGCAAACTGAAACGTTGGGGCAATATGTCCCGCACCTTTACTCGTATCGGTAAAGAAATCACTATAGCCGCCAAGGCCGGCGGTCCCGATCCGGACACCAATCCGCGTCTACGTCAGCTGATGCAGAATGCCAAGGCCGCAAATATGCCCAAAGACACCGTAGAACGTGCCATCAAGAAGGCCACCGATAAGGATGCCGGCGATTACAAGGAAATCTCGTACGAAGGCTACGGCCCCTACGGCATCGCCATCTTTGTCGAAGCCGCTACGGACAACAATACACGTACCGTGGCCAATGTCCGCTCCTATTTCACCAAACACGGCGGCAGCCTGGGTACGCAAGGTTCGCTCACATTCCTGTTTGACCACAAGGCCGTGTTCAAGGTAGTTCCCAAGGAGGGCGTGTCGCTTGAAGACCTTGAATTGGAACTTATCGACTACGGCGTAGACGAGCTGGAACACGACGATGAAGGCAACATAATCCTCTATGCAGCTTTCGAGGAATCCTCCAATGTACAGAAATACCTCGAGGACAACGGCTACGAGATTATTTCCACCGAGTTTGAACGCATCCCCAACGACGTCAAGGACGTTACGCCCGAGCAGCGTGAGAAGATTGAAAAACTCCTCGAGAAGCTCGAAGAAGACGAAGACGTGCAGAATGTATTCCACAATATGCGCGAGCTTGACGATGAAGACGAGGAATAATATCCTCCTGCATAGTTGTAATAAATAACTAAGAGCCGCGGCTGTCGTTGACAGCCGCGGCTCTTAGTTATTGTGTGCGCGTATGGGTCGCTCGGATAGCGAGGAGTATCTTCGCTACGGCATCAGAGCGGCCAGCGACGGAATGAACGCCGGATCCGAGGCCGAGTCTTCGGCCGTGGTCCAACCGCGGCCTTTGATCCATGCCGTGCGGCAGCCTATCGAACGTGCCGGGTATATGTCCTTGGAGAGCGAATCGCCTACCACAAGGACACTTTCGGGGCGTAGCCATGCCCCGCTTCCGTGGCCGAAGATGTCGCAGGTGTCGCCCGCAGCACGAGCCTGCTCGGACACGGGCAGCGCCATTACACCTAAGGCATATATGCGTGCATCGGGCTTGCGTATGCCCACAACGGCGCTTTCGATGATGCCGGCAAAATATTGTCGGATATCCATACCGCGCAGGACGGCGTCCACATTGCCGTAGAAGTTGCTAACCAATACCATGGGAAATTGTGCTGCTAATGCTTCGAGTATGGGGCGGGCCTCGTCAATACAGGCACGTGCATAGTCGTTGCAATATTCGGCTATGCGTTCGGCTGTATCTTTGAGCGTGTCATCGGCCGCTTCGAGTGCGCGTTGGTATACGCCTGCGTCCTTGGGGTCTTCGGGCAGCAGTCCGGCGTAACAACTTAGTTCGATAAGAACCTTCTTGCGCAGCAGAGTCAGAAAATCGTCCTCGGGCGTGATGATACGGTGCGCCGCCAATGCTCGTTCGGCGTAGACGTATGCCCGGCGGAATTGCTCTATGTCGGCCTTGACGCCGCTGTATTCCCAGCCTTGGCGCAGGATATGGCTCCAATGGTCGCCGCGAGTGTCAAGGGTGCCTCCGTAGTCAAAGATGACACCGCGAATGCCCGTCAGCAGTGTGTTGCTCATTGTGCGTCATCGTATTTGCCGGCGGCGAGGTCGGCGGTGAGACGGCGGCACAATGACTCGTGTCGGCACATCATATATATGAGTAGGGCGTTGAGTACTACCAGCTCGAAGGCGAAGTACAGCCACGGCATTTGGGCAAAGAGCGAGGCAAAGAGTACGATGGTGCGCCAATTGAAGGATAGGATATTGGTGTACTTCATCAGCGGCAGCGACAATGCGCGGAAGTCATCGCGGAAAGACTGCGGTATTTTGCCGCCCCATTTGTCCGCCAGAGCGGCACGCAGGCGCTGCATTGCCGGGGTCCAAGCCTCTTGGTTCTCGGTGTATCGGGTGTAGAAAGTCAGCACGAGTTTGCTCCAGAAATTGCGACCCCAGGATAGGGCGGCCAGGCGTTCGCGCAGGTGCGAGGCTCGTTCCAGCTCGCTGCCATCTTCGCCCTTGAGGAAGTATAGATGGAACTGGCGGTAGTAGTCCGCCATAGCGGCCTGTTTGGCGTGGCATAGTCCGGTGACTACGGCTACCACCCAAATCACCCAGTTGTGCTGCATAAAGAAGTCGGAAGTTACCACCTCGCGCAGGCAGATGGCAACGTATATCGTGGCAAACCATACATCGCCGGCCATGCCATCAAGGATGCGCCCTATGCGGCTGTAATTGTGCGTCATACGTGCCAACTGTCCGTCGGCACTGTCAAAGGAGTTGGCCCAGATGAGCAGCAGCATTCCTATGACATTGATGACCATGTCGTTGAAATAGAAAGCCACGCCGGCACCTATGCCCAGGAATATGGATGCGATGGTGATGGCATTGGGGGTGATGCCGAGGCGTCTGGCCAGGCATGCCCAGGCGTAGCCTATGGGGCGATAAAATGCCAGGTCTATATGTTCCTCTGTGTCCGCGCTTTTGAGCGTGGCGCGGTATGCTGAGTTATCGGTCATTTGTCTTGCTTTGGTTGTGTTGCTGAATTAAGATGTGACAAACGTTGGCGTCACGACGTCCGTCGTTCCGCCAAGCATGGGAGCGTGCTCAGTGTGCGCGGTGTTCCTTGATGGCCTGCATCACGCATTTGGCGATATATGGCCCGGCATCATCGCGACAGGGCGCAAACGAAGGCCAATCATTGAAGTCGATGATGCGTATGGTGCCGTCCTCGTCAACAATACAATCGCCGCCGTAGATCCGAACATCCAATTCCTTGGCGGCACGCGTACAGATGTCGCGCAAATGTGCTTCATCGAAACTCAGGCCGCGTGCGGCACCGTTGATGGCTTCGTATCCGTATTTGCTGTGTCCGGCTTCGAAGGGGTAGAACCAATAGAAGAAGTCCGTGCCGGCTACGCCGTAGAACTTGAGCAGGTCGCCTTCGAGGTGGCGGTTGATGACTGCACGTTTGATGCCGCGCAGGAAGTATTCTTGCAATACCTCCTGAGCTTCTTGTGGGTGTCGTACAAATGATACATCCTCTTTGTGCATGGCGTGAAAGTCGCCGCGCTTTATCCAGCATTGCTCGATACCGGCTTTTTCGAGGGCATCGATGACGCTCTCATCGGTATTGACCATCAGCGACTCGGGATAAGGTATTCCGTTGCCGATAAGTATACGGGTCATTCGTTCGCGCGTGCAGTTCTCGATGCCGTAGCCGCTGTTGATGACCAGGTCGCCGGCGTCTTCGCGTTTCTGCAGTAGGTCGATAGAGCGACGTTCGCGGCACATATTCAATATGATGTGGTAGTCATCCGTGGCCCCGGAGGCCAATTGTTCCTCTGAAAATATGGTGACTTCGCAGCCGCGTTTGCGCAACTGGTCGGCGGCGATGTTGAATATTGCTGCATCGTTGCCTATATGGTTGGGCGAATACGCTCCGGCACGCATCACGCCCGCAATCTTAATTTCTGCCATTGTCTGTGTTCTATTTGTGTTTAGGCACAGCAAAGGTACAAACTTTTTTCCAAACCTCACCGCCCTGACGCCTCTATAATTCTATGACGACGAGCCGTTCCTATTTGAGTTTATTTGTGGATCTCTTGTTTTTTCCAAAAAATAATGTGTATATTTGCCGATGGATAGAAATGCCATGCAATCTTCCGACTTATAATCGATTACCCAACCTCGAAACATGCCATG
>CAKTOT010000110.1 GCA_934590135.1 uncultured Muribaculaceae bacterium | reverse complement strand
GCAATATGCCGAGGGGATCGCGGACGGACCTCCGAAAAAGTGGGACAAAGGTATACATACTTTTTTAGATAGGAAAGAATTTTCGGGCAAAAACCGCCCTCCAAATGTTTAATATTATTAAAATTTCGCCATTTTGGCAAACTTTGGTGAAAATCGAGCTAATTCGGCGCTTTTTGGTTAATGCTTGTTAAGAGTGCAAAAGGCGCTTTTGCACGCAAAATATGCGATTATTCGATGTCGGCATCGGCTATGCGGACGGTTGGGCTTCGCCGCTGCGGACCGTCAAGTCCGGCGCCGAAAGTCGCATCTGCCACCGTGAAAAAAACGCAAAGCGAGGCGATGCGCATTTATGCCGTTGTATTTAACTTTTTTTAATTCGGGGGGGGTGTTATGTTTGGCATGCATTGTGCGTCATATTTATAAAGACCGAGAAAATGGCCGTGGCTGCGGCGATGTTCCAAGGCAATATGCCGGAAGGTGTGTCGATACCTGTTGCGGCACGTTTCAAAGGCCGAAGATGAAAAGACCAATCAAGATGAAAAGACCGATCCAAATCCTTGTAATAAGCTGCGTAACAGCGCTGCCGGCTGTGGCCGGCGGTGTGACGACATCCGGCACCGGGGTGTCCGCATCAACGATACCGATGGATACTGCCGCTTGTGTCGTAGACACTGCGGCTGTCGATACCATCGATTACGAGACTTTGGACGCCGTCACAGTAGAGGCTGCCATGCAGCATACCGGCGCCGAGAAATCCGTGTATATACCCACTACGCGCCAGCGCAATGCCTCACAGAGCGCCACCGACCTGCTCTCGCGTATGGATATTCCGCAGATAAGCGTACCTTTCGGATCGACGACTGTCAAGACTGTCAGCGGACAGGACGTGGCCGTATTTATCGACTATGTACCGGCCACTCAGGACGAACTTGAAATGATGCGTACCTCCGACGTATTGCGTGTCGAGTACCTGCAATCGCCTACGGACACGCGCTTCGGCGGCAAGACCAACGTCATAAATTTCGTAATGCGCAAGTATGATTACGGCGGCTATGTACGCACCCGTCTGTACGAGAACTTTTGGGCCAACTCCGGCCAGGCACAGGTCAACGGACGTTTCAACTACCGCCGTATGACCTTCGACGTGATGGGCTACGGCTATTATTGCGCCAACGACCATACCGGCACGGCTCAGACCGAGACTTTCCGCCTGCCCGACGGACTTGGCGGCACCAATACCATCGAGCGTCAATCCACGTCCGACGGCGCCAAATTCCGCCGCAACGATTACAGCGCCAGCTTCCGCGCCCGCTACACCTCGGATCGGTTTACGGCCAATAACACCGTGGTGTTTCGCAACACCCGTATTCCGCACAATGACAGCCAAGGCGCCGTGACCTATTCGGGCGGCGACTTCGACGACTCGGAATACACCACCGTCAACGACAGCCGTCGTCAAAACGTCACCTACACCGGATACTACTACATAGGCATAGGCGAGCGCAACTCGCTGACCATCCAGCCTACTTACGCCTATAGCCATACAACGCAAGGTTCGGTATATACCGAGGCCGGATTGGCGCCCATCGTCAACGATGCCGGCGACAACAGCACCCTGGCCAATACGTCCATCGAGTACGGACACACCTTCGGCGGCGGGCACAGTTTCACGCTGTACGGATATGGACAGTACGAACACA
This sequence comes from uncultured Muribaculaceae bacterium, assembly GCA_934590135.1. Taxonomy (GTDB): domain Bacteria; phylum Bacteroidota; class Bacteroidia; order Bacteroidales; family Muribaculaceae; genus CAG-873. Next base: position 5,131 of record CAKTOT010000110.1, on the reverse strand, counting down.
ATCGCACCCGCTATACCGGCACCACCGAGGCGCTGGACCGCACATCTTCGTATACCGGCAACTTCGATGCCGGATACTCGTTTGCACGCGGCGGATTCAGCTCGACCGTACGCTTCGGATGGAGTCTGTCGCACATCGACTACAACGGCGTCACCAACGACTTCAATTCTCCGTTTGCTGACCTGTTCCTGCAATATTCGCCCAATACCAAGAACTCGGCAAGTGCGTATATGCACACTGCCGGGTGGCCTATATCCTCCAACTACAAGAGCGATAGGATGATACAAGACTCACCGCTGTTGTGGCGTACCGGCAATCCGGCATTGACGGCCTACCGCAGCTGGGACTTCGGCGTCCAGTATGTGTACATGCCCTCAAACGCATGGCGCTTCAGCGGATATGCTTACGCGTGGATTGTAGGCAACCGTGCCGCCTTCGACTATAAGCCCTTTGAATATCAGCCCGGCGAACAGGCACTTGTGCGCAATATCATTCAGCCGGCCGGCGGTTTCGGCCGCTACAATGCGGGCATATATGTCAACTGGCGTCCCCTCGGCGGCAAGTTCAATATCACCGGCAGCCTCACCGAAACCATTACGCACAACGGTCAGCCCTACAACCTTGACAAGTCCGTCCTCTCGGGATACGTGCAGGCAATGTACTACATCGGCAACTTCAATATCGTAGCCGCCTACGTCAGCCGTGGATACTCCTTTGACGACAGTATGTCCGGTTTCTACACGCGCTCCCGTGACGCTTTTGCGCTGGCTGCCGGGTGGGGCAACGGCTCGTGGAACGTCAACCTCCAACTGCAGAATATGTTCCGCTGGCATTGGCGCACCTCGATCTCCGAAATGGCTTCGACATACTACGATGTGACACGTCAGAACTACGGCGTGGACAATCACGCCCTGATACAGGCCAAGGTGACGTACACCTTCTCCTTCGGCAAGAAGAGCAAGCGCGACTCCGAAGCCGACCTTTCCCCCGATGCGGCAAAATCCGCTTCCGGCATCCTGCATTGACAGGCGCTCTTAGGGCTTCGATGAGGGCTGTGGTGGCTGTGCAGGCTATTGCGGCCCTTATCGTTGTTGGGGCTGTAATGGCTATAACGGCTATTATAGCTATTATGGCTATTATAGGCGAATGCTAATTTCGGTGCAGAGCCCTGAAAAACAAAAAAAAGTGGTATATTTGCAGATTGAAAAGACATCGGCATTACCGACGTCGATACCGAAAGAAATATAACAACATAAGACCATATACAACAGATCATTATGTACAAAAGAATGACATTAGGCCTTGCAGCCGCACTATTGGCCGCTTTGGCAGTCGACGCCGCCGAAAGCACAGTCACGACGCGTCCGTTGTGGATGCGCGACGTACAGATTTCGCCCGATGGCACCTCCATAGCCTTCACCTACAAAGGCGACATTTGGGTAGTACCGAGCAAAGGCGGTATGGCACGTCAGCTGACAGCCACCGACTACTACGAGACCACACCCGTATGGAGTCCCGACGGCAAGAGTATAGCCTACGCCTGCGACCGCCACGGCAATTTAGATGTCTTTATGATCGATGCTCGCGGCGGACGTCCGCAGCGCCTGACCTCCAACAGCGCTGCCGAGACCCCCGAAGCCTTCTCGCCCGACGGCAAGAGCCTCTACTTCTCCGCCGCCATCCAAGCCCCGGCGACCAGCGCCATGTTCCCCACCTCGCGCATGACCCAGCTCTACAAGGTCAATGTCTGTGGCGGCGCCCCCGTGCAAGTGCTCGGAACGCCCGCCCAACAGATGTCCTGGACCGATAAAGAGGGTAAATCCTTTGTGTATCAAGACGTCAAAGGCTTCGAAGACCAGTGGCGCAAACACCACACCTCCAGCGTCACGCGCGACCTGTGGCTGTATGACGGCGCCACCGGACGCCATACCAACCTCACCAACCGCGCCGGCGAAGATCGCAATCCCGTGGTGGCCGGCGACCGCCTCTACTTCCTGAGCGAGCGCGAGGGCGACAACTGCATCAACGTCTACACCGCTCCCCTCTCCGATGTGAGCAAGGCACGCCGCCTCACCACATTCAAGGGCAATCCCGTGCGCTTCCTCTCGCGCGGCGCCGACGGCACACTCTGCTTCGGATATGACGGCGAGATATACACCATGAAGGATACGGACAAGGCCCCGCGCCGCGTCGAAGTGTCCCTTATCGACCCCGACGACCCCGTGGCCGAGAAAAAGAACGTATCCTCCGGCGCATCCTCGGCCGCTGTCGCCCCCGACGGCAAGAGCATCGCCTTCACCTATCGCGGCGATGTCTTCGTGACCTCCGTGGAATACTCTACCACCAAGCAAATTACGCATACACCCGAAGCCGAGTACGGCCTATGCTGGGCCCCCGACGGCAAGACTCTCTACTACACAAGCGAGCGTGACGGCAACGCCGCCATATACAGCGCCGTGATGGAACGTCCCGACGACGATATCAACTTCGAGAACGCCACCGCCATCAAAGAATCCGTGGTCATCCCCGCCGACAGCCACGAGCGCGCACGTCCCGACATCTCGCCCGACGGCCGGAAAATGGCCTTCGTATACGACCGCACCAAATTGGCAGTGATGGACCTCAAATCCAAGAAAGTGAAAGTGCTCACAGACGGCACCACAACCCCCGAACGTAACGGCAGCATCGGATTCGTATGGAGCCCCGACAGCAAATGGCTGGCTACCGAAATCGTCACCCGCAAGCACGAACCCTATATGGATATCGCCATCATCAATGTCGAAAGTGCCGAGGTTATCAATATCACCGCCAGCGGATACACCGACGCCAATCCCAAATGGATACTCGACGGCAATGCCGTAGCCTTCGTGAGCGAACGCTACGGAATGCGCAACCACGCCTCCTGGGGCTCGATGGACGACATATTCATCTGCTTCCTCAATCAGGACGCCTACGACCGCTACCGCCTATCGCCCGAAGACTACGCACTGTACAAAGAAGTCGAGAAACGCCAGAACAAAGACGCCAAGTCCGATAAGAAAAAATCCGACAAAAAAGACAAAGACGCAAAAGACGCCGAAGTCGACGACACCAAGACCATTAAAGTCGAAAAAGACGGCATCACCGACCGCGTGGTGCGCGTGACGCCCATGTCCACGGCGTTGACAGACTATGCCGTGACCTCCGACGGCGAAAATCTCTTCTACATCAGCCGCGCCCAAAACGGACCGCAACTGTGGAAACTCGACCTACGCAAGGGCGACCACCGCATGGTCTCCAAAATCAGCGGCGGCTACTACTTCACAAGCGATAAGGACGGCAAGGCCCTCTTTGTGCTGGGCTCGTCTATGCGCAAACTCGACCCCAAGAGCGACAAACTGACCCCCATAAGCTATAGCGCAACCATGACACTCGACCATGCCGCCGAACGCGCCGCCATGTTCGACAATATGGTGCGCGAAGAAGGCCAACGCTTCTATGTAGCCGATATGCACGGCGTAGACTGGAAGAACCTCACCGCTCACTACCGCCGCTTCCTGCCATATATCAACAACAACTACGACTACGCCGAGATGCTCAGCGAATTACTGGGCGAGCTCAACGTCAGCCACACCGGCGGCCGCTACTACGGCAGCTCCGCCTCCGGCGACCGCACCGCCTCGCTGGGCCTGCTCTACGATATGTCATATACGGGCAAAGGCCTGCGCGTGGCCGAGGTACTCAAGAATGGTCCCTTTGACCGCGCTGCATCCATGCTGACCCCCGGAATGATTATCGAAAAAATCAATGGCGAAGAAATTACGCCGACCACCGATGCCTCCGTACTCCTCACCGACATCTCCGGCAAGAAGACCTTGGTATCTATCTACGACCCCGAAAGCGGACAACGCTGGGACGAAGTAGTACTGCCCATATCCACTTCGAAACACAACGGCCTGATGTACGACCGCTGGATACGCCAACGCGCCGCCGATGTCGACCGCTGGAGCAACGGCCGTCTCGGATACGTCCACATTCAGAGCATGGACGACGGATCGTTCCGCACCGTCTACAGCGATGTCCTGGGCAAGTACAACGACCGCGAAGGCATCGTCATCGACGTGCGCTGGAACGGCGGCGGACGCCTGCACGAAGACATCGAAGTATTCTTCAGCGGCAAAAAATACCTCACTCAGGAAATACGCGGCATCGAAACATGCGATATGCCGTCGCGCCGCTGGAACAAGCCCTCGATAATGCTGATGTGCGAAGCCTGCTACAGCAACGCTCACGGCACTCCCTGGGTGTACAAGCACCAAGGCATAGGCAAGCTCGTCGGTATGCCCGTACCCGGCACGATGACCTCCGTCAACTGGGTCACCATGCAAGACCCCTCGCTGGTATACGGCATCCCCGTAATCGGATACCGCACCGCCGAAGGTACTTTCCTCGAAAACAGCCAGCTTGAGCCCGATGTGCGCGTGGCCAATGACCCCGCAGTCATCGTCACCGGCGAGGATCAGCAGCTGCATCGCGCCGTCGACGAGTTGCTCAAACAACTCGATGCCTCCAAGGCCAAGAAATAATTTATTCCTTTGATAGTGGTCGCCGTCATCGGCGGCCACTGCCAAAGGACAAATACACACAGATATGCAAGACAGCACTCCCGGCATCAATGCCGAAAAAGACGATACGCGGACACGCCTCATAGGAACGGACGACCGCGAAACAACAATACGCATAGACACACCCGTCTCCGGCGGACAAACGCCCGCACCCGAGCCCGGCGGCATCACACCGCGCCGCGGCAAGATGTGGATATACGTGGTCATAGCCCTGGTAGTCATAGCTGCCGGCGCCGTGGCTGCATTCTTACTCTTGGGCAACAACGACAAGGGCGACTCAGAGTCCTTGTCGGCTATCGAAGCCGACGAAGTCCCCGGAGTCAACGATGCCGATATGGGCGACTTCCTGAACACCGCCATGGGCGCCCGCTACGACAAGGCCGCCGATGATGCCGAAGTCGCGGTAGCGGACTCGGCCGCAGAGGATATCGTGGCCGTGGACTCTGTCGCTGCGTGGTAATCCGCTCGGCGTTCGTACAGTCTACACCGAAAGCTTCGGAGACCATACGCGACGACCGAGACAATAA
>CAKTOT010000109.1 GCA_934590135.1 uncultured Muribaculaceae bacterium | reverse complement strand
TTACGTGCCCAGTCCAAAAAGTCCTGACGCACTGTATTGTCTACATGAAATGTGGTATTGAGTATATACATAATGTATGTTTATCTATTCTATTCTTTTGAAGCCACGCAATGGGCGCGGCACATCTCTCGCTGTAAAGTTAACGATTTTTTTCGGTGCGTACAAATCATTCTACAGGCACAATCTTATGTACAAAAAGAATTCTCCGCCGTATGATTGACAGATCATACGGCGGAGGCTATATATTGATTAACTAAGGGGGTGCTCAATCGCGGTGGAATACTTTGCGGGCGGTGCCATCGCTGTAACGTACGATATTGATACCCGGTTGCAGGCAGTTGCGTTCAGCTCCGTCAGCGCCATATATGGCTATCACCGTAGCGTCACTTGACACCGTGACATCATCGACGCCCTCGTATTGGGATAGCGGCAGGATATTTTTAAGGTTTTCCGTAAATGTCGACACGGCCTTATATGCATCCACCAAAGCATCAGGGACATAAAGAGTCGTATTCCAACTATTTTTGAACAGCAGTCTGTCATACTTTGGCATGGTCGTAGCGCGTATAACAACTTTATCGGTATTGCCGGTTGAATAGAGACCGAAGTCCAGATCCACTATTGTCGAAGGCAGGTCGATATTTTTGGGGGACGCGTTTCTGAACACGTTCATGGACAAGACTTCTACTCCTTCCGGGACATTGAATTGTTCGATGCCGGTGACACTGCCCGAATAGCTTGCGAGAAATTTTGTGCCGGAGTGAACATTAAAGATGTCTGCTTTGATCATGGGAGGCATCGCGATAAGAGCTTGTCCGGTTACATAAGAACCATCGCGGAGATACTCATAGTCATAAGCGTAGAGTGCACCTGCGGCATCGTTGAAGTATGTCACATTGGCCACATCTACTTCGATTCGCTCAAGTGTGCGGAGATACGTCACGTCCATGTAAGAATAGGATTTGACTGAAGCCGGGATAAAAAGCTTCTTGGACGTGATACTGCTTCCGTTTGCTTGAAATGAGTTATGCACAACGCCGATGACACCATTAGGAATAGCGAAGGTTTCGCCATTGTATGAGCCGTGGTACGCCAACACCCATTTCTTGAACACGACAAAACCATCGGGTTGGTCGTTCAGCCACTTTGTATCATCGAAAGTGTATGCGTCTATCTGATCAAGGGATTCCGGACCGCCGGTGACTTTTTCGAGATTTGTGCATCCTTCAAAAGTACGCCCCACAAGCTTTTTAAGTCCCGATGGCAGATGTACAGACGTGATTTTTGTATTAGCTTTGAAAGGCGTACCGGTTATCACAGTGACTGTATATGCATTACCGTTGTCTGTCACAACATCCGGAATTACTACATCCCCCGTTATAACAACGTCCGTTTTAGTGTAAAGGGATGCTGTACCATCTTTATCGTTTAATTGGTAAACCAACCCATCGACAATCACATCTTTGGCGAAAGATGTGCCGTGAAACAGCATAAACGCGGCGAGGATGCCGCAATAGAGTAACTTTCTTTTCATTGGCCTATATTATTTGGATTATTATTGGTCCGATTTAATACATGATAAATATCGTATTCTGAGCAGATGCCGACTATGTGGCGGGCTTGCCATATTACCATATATACGGTGCAGCATACATACGGCTTTCTACTGATGCAAAATTAGTGTATGATACGCTCATGGATATTGAACGATTCGGACAAAAAAAGGCCGATTTCGGACATTATCCGCAGAAAACACGAAAACAGCAATGCAAAATAGAACAAATCGGACAATACAACAATTTAAGGCATTGTTCTTACGATTGAACAAAACGCATCAACTCGAACAGAGTCTCACGGCTCTGCCCCAAAGTAAAGCAATAGAATATCTGTTGACGTGATTGACCGCTCGATGCGAGACGTTATTGCCTGCTGTGTGGCTTGGAAATTTTGCGCATAATACCGCGCAATACAAAGCCTACGTGGCGCAACATGGTTGGAGTAAATCCATAGTAATGCGCCATAATGCGGAAGCGTTCACGTAGTGATGCTCCATGATTGCGCGTGGTCATCCCTTCGTACAAATAGTCAATCAGTGTACTGTCTACATAAACGTTTTTAGGCGAATGCTTCAGGCACATAATACACCAATCGAAGTCTGCCGAGAAGCGCCACCTTGTGTCATAATGCGGAGCTATATCGCGGCGTACTGCCATAGCCTGATGACAAACCAACATACCTTTTTTGAAGGAATTGACCGTCAACGTGCGAGGAGCCTTGAGGTGTCGCGGCCCAAGATACCGACCGTCATCATCCACCAAGTCCGTTTGGCCATAGACAATACCGGGACGAGGGGTAGCTTCTACGGCTTCGGCAAGATGTTGCAACACTTCGGCATCGTGAAACTTGTCTCCGGCGTTCAGAAATATAAGGTATTCACCCGAGGCAATATCCATAGCATTATTCATGGCATCATATAGTCCGGCGTCAGGTTGCGAGATAATTCGCGTACGATTATCTGCACATTTCCCGGCTACAGTCAAGGTTTCATCCTTGCTTACCCCGTCCATAATAATATGTTCGTACCTACCGTATGACTGCATCGCAACGCTTTTCATAGTACGACCAAGTGTAGACGAGGCATTGTAAGTAACTGTAATAATACTGAATAACGGGCTATTGGAATCCATAATGAATAGAAATCTTATAAAACGAGGCCGCGGGTACAACAACACCTTAAGCCATAAAACATCCGAAAGTTACAAAAAAAAAATGCATTGGCAAAACGCCCTGACTCGTTGGGCGTTAGAAACATTCGGTCAATAATAGCCAAAATATCTTTTGGCAGATTAAAAAAAAATCGCCAACTTTGCATTGCACGTTATGTACCTGCGGCGTCAGTCATCTTTCGCTGCAGGGTGATTATTTCACCACATACAGGCCTACCACTTAACTGATTATGACTAAACCAAGCAGCCATACACCACTATGGGATGAATGTCTTGCGCTAATCCGTAAGGAAGTCAGCGCGAGCGAATATGACTTGTGGTTCAAGGACATCAGCGAAGTGAGTCATGTCGGCAATGATCTTAAATTGATGGTTCCGACCCCGTTATTTGCCGAGCATATCGAGGCCAACTACCTAGACATCATAGGCCCTATACTGCACAAAGTATACGGACCGGACGTACAATTACATTATTTGTTCAACGTCGTGAGCAAAGAGCCCGACACTCAAGTGGATGTAGCCAGTACGCCGCGAAGTAAGGCCGTGCAATCTCCGGCTGTAGTCAATCCATTTGCGCCACGCCCCGTTGGCTCGGTAGATCCGCAGCTGAATCCTCGTTTTACCTTCGAGAATTACTGCGTATCGTCATCAAACAAAAATGCCCTAATCATAGCCGAGTCATTGGCCAATGATCCGCAAGTAAAAACTTTTAATCCACTATTCATCTTCGGAGACACAGGCGTGGGCAAGACGCATCTTATACAAGCCATAGGCATACGTCTAAAAGAGCGCTTCCCCGATATGCGAGTGGTATATCTTACCTCGCGCACTTTCCAGAGCCAGTTCACTACAGCGCATATGCGCGGCGAGACCAATCAGTTCTTCAATTTCTACCAAAGCATTGACACCCTAATTGTAGACGATATTCAGGACTTGAACGACAAGCCCAAAACGCAGAACATGTTCTACAATATCTTTAACTATCTGCATCTAAACAACAAACAGATAGTTCTGTCATCGGATCGTGCGCCGGCTGATATGAAGGGATTCGAAGCTCGTATGCTCGGGCGATTCAAATGGGGTATCTCCGTACGCCTCGAACGCCCGGACTTACAACTTCGCCGACATATACTCAGCCAAAAAGCGGCAAGCGAAGGTATCGAATTGCCAGACGATGTGATGAATTATATAGCAAATAACGTCACCGACAGCATTCGCGACATTGAAGGCGTTATGACCTCGATAGTGGCACGTGCGACGTTCTGCAACGTTCCGGTATCCTTGGAATTGGCTCGCAACGTCGTAGGCAATGCCATACGTACCACTCGCCGCAGCACCGAATTTGACGACGTACTTCGCGAAGTATGCGCCTACTACAATGTGGAATCAAGTTTGGTATTCACTTCTTCACGTAAGCGCGAAATATCGGATGCACGCCAGATGGTAATGTATCTGTCCAAACAATTGGCTAAGATGTCGTTCAAGGCCATAGGACAACGCTTGGGCCGTAGCCATGCCACGGTGCTATACGGATGTCGCCAAATAGAGGAACGCATACCTTACGAAAAGCAATTGCAAGAAGCTTCGGACACCATCACAAAAACATTGTTGTCTTAATCGAAGGGATTTTAAATTTCTCCTCCTTTCCCCATGTTTTTTATGTGTCATTTCAGGCGAATTTTTCGCCTTTTTTTTGTGCGTACGTACATAATCACTACCTTTGTCTACAAATAATCTAAGTACACACGATATATTATGCTACTCTTTATTGCAAAAAGACATACCGGGCTCGCGCTTTCCGAACAGGCACATTTGGCAATACAAGCCGGATGCGGATGGATACAAGTATGTACCGATGGTATCCCCGAGCAGGAAATACGTGCTCAATTATCTATCATTGTAGGCGAATGTCGCGAACAGGGCGTCATCCTTACCATAGAGGACAATCCGGAGCTGGCCACTGAGATGGGAGTACACGGCGTATATATATCTGAGTCATCAGCCAATGCTCACGCTTTGCGTGAGAAACTCGGAGCCGAAGCAATCATCGGTATTGCTGCGGCATCAGCATTATCCGTCGGCACATTGGCAGCTCTCGATATTGATTATGTAACACTGCCCGTAGATACAGATATTGATGCAGCGACCACTTTTGTAAAAACAGTGCGCGATGCCGGCGTAAATACGCCGATTGTTGCTGTAGGCGCACATACTGCAGCCAACCTACGAGCTATGGTCAATGCCGGGGTCAATGGCTTTGCCCTTTCGTTGGAAGACTTAAAGCCTTCATCAGATCCGGTACAGGCTCTAGATAGCGTACTTTCTGCAATCAGTGCAGCCACGGCAAAAGAATGATGATACACTTTAGGCATCGTCTATGAATCAATTCTAACACCATCCCACAAACCACACCATACCGAGGCTTGCAATGAAAAACTCATTATCATCCATATTATTACGTGTCGCTTTGCCGGTATTGATCGGCTTGGGCGTAACGGTATGGCTTTTTGCCGATGAATTCGGAGACAAAGCCTTCGATGCCATCGATTGGAATATGCAGATGCTTGTCGGCTTTGGTCTTGCATGTGTATTTATGGTCGGACGTGATTTGGGCTTGACGTGGCGTTTTCACACAATCGCACACCCTCAATTGACATGGCGTCGGTCGGTACGCGTTGACTTGATGTGCGCCTTTACCTCGGCCATAACCCCGTCTGCCGTCGGAGGCAGCGCCTTGGCTGTTTTTTACCTCAACAGAGAGGGCGTTTCATTGGGCAAGGCTGCAACGTTGACGCTCACCACACTACTTATGGACGAGATGTTTTTCGTGGTGTTTTGCCCGATAATATTACTATTGATACCAAACGATCTTTTATTTGCTCAAGGTACGGTAGATGCAGGTTTTATGCTCGGCGTGCGTATTGTCTTTTGGGTTGTTTACGCCGGCATTGTGATATACACGGCGCTACTATTTATGGGCATAATTGCATGGCCCGAAGCAGTGGCTCGTTTCATCAAAAAGGCTTTTAACTGGCGCATTTTACGCCGATGGAGAAAAGGCGCTTACGAAATGGCGGATAATATGGTGACTACCTCGCGGCAGTTACGTCAGCGGTCGAAGCGATGGTGGATTAACGTCTTTTTTGCTACTGTCGTGTCTTGGTTCTCTCGATACCTGGTCGTCAATGCTCTATTCTGGGGGTTCTGTCCGGATGCGTCCGGATGGCTGGTATTCGGCCGCCAATTTGTGATTTGGGTATTACTTATGGTTTCCCCTACCCCGGGCGGCAGTGGCATTTCCGAAGTCATTTTTGCCACCTATTACGGAGACCTTATCGGTAGCCCGCAGATGGCTTTGGTGATGGCTTTGGCTTGGCGTCTGGTAAGCTATTACATTTATCTTGTAGCCGGGTCACTGATACTTCCATCTTATTTCAGAAAGAAGAATGTCCAAACAATTTGTGAATCCAAGCCTTAACAGTATACAATTCAACTATTAATTAAGTTTATTCGAATACATAAACACTGTATATAGATAGTCATGTTTTCATCGATATCCAATCAATGTTTTGCCGTGATACCTGCACGATATGCATCGACCCGCTTCCCGGGCAAGCCCTTGGCTATGCTTGGCGGCCACCCTGTCATCGAGCATGTATGGCGTCGTGTTTCAAAAGTATTCGGTGACAATGTAGCCATAGCCACGGACGATATTCGTATAGCAGAATGTGTCTCCGACTTTGGCGGACGCGCCGTAATGACATCGCCAAATCATCGTAGCGGCACCGACCGTTGCCGCGAAGCTGTAGAACTTCTTGGAGTAACGCAAAATGTCATTATCAATATTCAGGGAGATGAACCATTTGTAGATACGGAATCACTGAAGGACTTAGCCGGGTGTTTTGTGCGCGAGGACGTAGACATCGCCACCTTGGCGCGGCCATTGCCGACTTCTACCCCATACGAAACCATTGCAGATCCGGCATTGGTGAAAGTCGTAATATCGCAATCAAATACAGCTATGTATTTTTCGCGTTGGCCCATACCATTCTGTCGCGGAATCGAGCAGCAGGATTGGCCTAAGTCCGCACAATATTACGGACATGTGGGTGTGTATGCT
>CAKTOT010000108.1 GCA_934590135.1 uncultured Muribaculaceae bacterium | reverse complement strand
CATCTGGTCTGTGCCGATGAGCATATTGGCTTTGGACGACAGCTGGATGTAGTCCGACTTTGCCTTGCCGGCCATAGGCACGAGCGTAATGTTCGGGAAGCCCTCGACGACAGTCTGGTTGAACTTGTCGTATATAGGAGATTGGCCGGTGGTAGTCTTGTAGTCATCGCGGTAAGCGTATACCAGCGAACGGGGTACGAACAGATTGAGCTGACCGCCTTGGCTGTCGGCTCCGTCTTCGTAGTCGAGCAGTTCATCCGAGGCTGCGCGGCAGAATGCCACGATAGAATCAACGGCATTGTCGGATGTGATAGCCTCGCTGAACTCATAGAGGTTGCCCTTGGCTACGGCGATATTGCCGGCGGTAATCTCTTTCCCGGTGATTGTGTCGATACCATCGAATAGGTCAACGGTCTTGGTGCCGGAATCATTTCGCACGGCGTCAAAAAGGTGCTGGGCGAAGCCCTGGCCTATTTTGGCAGACAGGAATGCAAGTACCTGACGAACAATGTCGGTGTCCTTGAGACCCTCGCCGGAGGTGATGGACGATCCGTAGATAGATTGAGCCACTGAGTTGGGCGAGAACTCCTTGATAACCGAACCGAAGTAGGTGCGCAACGTGCGACCCGCTATGGATACGCCGGTGGAGTCTACGCGACTTTCCGAATAGGGCCCCATCTCAATAGCGCCGGCAAGTTGGCCGACGGTTTCCGAATAGCGGATGCCTGTGCGGAGGGTGAAGTAATTGAGCGCCGGGCCGAGTGCAAGCACCGGCATCTGCAGCAACTCTTTGCGATAAAGGGCTGCCGATTTGGCAAGCGCCTCAGGTGTGATAGTTACGTTAGCCATTACAGCAGATTTTTTATGTCGTTATACATATTGATTGCGCTTGGTGCAGCCGTGTCGTTGACGCCGTCAACGTCTGCGGTGTCATCACCGGGCGCGTTTTGAAGAGCTGATACCTGAGCGGTAAGCTCCGCAATAGTCTTGTCTCGTTCGGCAATAACAGTATCCTTATCGGAGACTGCGGTCTCAGTCTTAGCCGCATCGCGGACGTGAGCTTCAAGCCGAGCGAAATCTTCGGCACGCAAGGTGACATCGCCGTCGTGGTCGGCGACAATAGTCTCCATGCCGAGAATGTTCGCGATGTGCGAAAAATCGAACTTTTCCACTTTCTTAGTCATTACTTGTTGGTTAATAATCGGAGGAAGACCGAGAGCTGTGACGCGGTTACCCAATGTTTCTGCCGTTGACAGTGTCTCGTCTGTGACTTCGGAGACTTCGTCAATAAGGCCGAGAGCGATGGCGTCATCGGCATTGAGCCATTTCCCCTCTTTGAGTATGGCCAGGATGTCGGACACAGGCTTGCCACACCTCTTGGCATATATGTTGGCGAGTATTACATCAGTCTTCTCCGCATCTTGCTTCGCCGTGGTCAGCCGTTGCATCAGGTCGGCCATCTCATCTGCGTTGTATCGTCCCCAGGCGTCCACGAATAAAGAGCATTTATGCACGAGTATCAGTGCATATTTGCTCATCACAATCTTCTTTGCGCCTGTGGCGATAATCGTTGCAGCCGATGCCGAGAACCCGGTGTAGTACACTGTCACGTCTCCATGGTCGATAAACTGCTGCCGGATGTCGAGCGCGTGCGCGACATCGCCGCCGAGCGATGATATTTTCACATCGACATGCTGTCCGCGATAACGCTCGAGTACCGAACGGATGTACTGCATAGAGTATCCGTACTGGCCAATCGTATAGTCTATGATTAGTTGGTATTGCATATATCTACTCTACAAATAATCTATAACGCAAAGGTATCTTGCTATTTATCTGCATAAAAAGACCCTAAGGCCTGTCAAGAACCGGCATCAGGCCAAGAGTGTCGGTGTATTCGACAGTCATCGTCCTGCCGGCTTTATCATTCGTTCGACCCGGTAGTACGTCCGTCGTGCTTACTATCGGATATGGATGTCCGCTACCTCCGATGAGATACCAGCTGCCATCGGCGCATTTGGCCAGAAAAGTATAATGTTTGGTAGTCAAAACATTATCGTAGGCGGTGGTGGCCGTAAGAGTGGTTGTATATAGTTTCGATTTCTTTTCGATTTTACTCGTCACTTCGGCACTTGCAAGACCGAATATTTCGAGATCTTTCCAATCTCGCCAGTATTGCAGACGCACACCGATGCGAGGGACATACACTATGTTTTGCAGTTTGGATGTCTCGATATAGGAGACCGCCACGATGTTTTTTATCAGATTAGCCATATTGTACTGTATTGTTTGCGGCTGTATGCCGCTGTTTGGGTTTCTATTAAATGGAGTAGTTTGTCTATTAAATTTTCCCTGATTTTTTCTTGAGGTCTATGCCGCGTTTTGCATAATCGTTGCGCATTCGGTAGTAGCATTGACGGACGGCCTCGGCTCGATCAATGCCGATACCGTTGGCTTCGCACCATGCCGCAATCATTTTGTTCAGACCACATGGTACAGCCTGCTCCCGCAATGGAGTGATGGCCGTCCAAAGGGAGCGACGAAATAGGTCGTCTATGGTCTCGGCTACTGCAGCTTTTCCGCAAGGTCCCATATAATTGTAATACTCCGGTGGTTTGGCTTTGCTCGCCGGTATCGCAATGGCGGTCATACCCTCGCCACCGCAATCCGGTGTATAGCCCTTGGGCAAACGTTGAAGATAGGTACGAATAATCGCGTTTTGAGGCGATGAGTCCGGGAATACGACCGGGTCTCCAAGGCAGTGTGTCAACCACTCCGCCTTATACTTAGGTAGGTTGATGTAGATAACGAATTTACTCATAGTGCTTTGTGTTTGTGCAAAGGTAGTAAATAATAGCGATATATCTACCGTTTATGCCGAAGCATTTTTTCAAAACACAACACATATTTCTCGTTCTACACGTTCTACACGTTCTACACTTTGCGCCGATTTACCTAATTTGCTTTTAATCAATAGCATAAGCGCTATAGCTGAAGCCGAGCATCCACCAAAAGATGTAGAAAACCGGTCCATTTTGTAGAACGATCCCGAATTTTTCTACATTTGTAGAATTTTGTAGAATGGTTTTTACTAAGTGTAGAATACTTATTTTGTTGATTATCAACTTTGTTGAAAGTGTAGAATGTGTAGAACGGAAATTCGGCTCAACTTTTTCGCAAGTCGATAAACAAAAATAAAGGCCGGCCTTTCGGCTGACCTCTATTCAAACATATGATTGCTTCCTGACAAGTCTATGAAGTCAAGTTTATTCAAGCAAATAATGTATGCTTTTTTGCAGGAACTGAAAAACGTTGTATCTTTGCAGACGATGAAGCGCCTGAAAAGCGTGGGGCTTATTACTAACCCAACCCTTATCAAATGATAAGTGCCTTAGTTGGTGCGTCTTAAGTTTCGTCGGGGGACAGCCGGATTGGTATTCTGGTGTTGCCCCCCGACTTCGTTATTTAACTTTTGGCGGTTTATCAGATACTGAATATAATGTATATGGTTTTTCTTTGGCCGGACTATGTGAAACGGAGAAGTATATGCCGCGGCCTTCGCTGTCTTTATATTTGAACCATATTAAACGACCGTCATCGCGGTTGTGTGAAAGAGTATGCTTTGTAGGGACATATGTGGAATTCTCAATTATACGATCAATGTGCACCATCGACTCTTTGCTCATATACTTTCCACTTAGCACTATTAACCCATCGCGAGCCACATGTTCTACTCCATTCCTATCGAATTGAATTGGTATCTGCTTCCCGTCTGCTTCCTTTAATACGGTCTTATTCTGTAAGTTTTCCCACATTTCGTCTGCAACGCGATGAGATAATGCCTTGATGAGCTTTTTTCTTTCATCAGGTAAGTCTTTATATTCCTGTCTACAACCTCCAACTGTGTATGGATTGCCTTCCCATTTGGAACAGCGGTTATTGCCAACGTCTTTACCCATTTGTCTTTGCTTTCATTGTCATAAAATCATGGATAAATACGAGGCTGTGAGTACAGCAGAAATCTTTAACATGCACACCTCCTCCATAAACGATTAAATTGGGCTTATCCAGTCCTGAAATTTCACGAGCAATATTATATTCAATTTCGAGTCGATTAATCCTATTGGCATACCCCCGAGTTGCAAACGCATTGTATCCTGCTGGAATTCCCAACCTATTATACTCATAAAACTTACTGCTGACGTTAAGGTCGGCATAAACGTTTAATCCATTTTCTTGATAGTACCTGGCCAGCCACCTTTTCTTATATATAAACTGAAGCCCGAGAGATAGAGGCATAGTGTCAAACGTTGAGAAGTTTGGCTCAACTATAGCTTTTGCTTTTGTTGCTAGTAATTTTGCAGGAAATCGCCAGAGATTCTCAAAGCGATAATCATCGACATAAAAGTGTATCGTCTTTGCTGAGGACACTTTTCTGCCCGATCCGTATCCTACAAATGGAACGGTCAGAAATCCAGCCTGACGGTCTGTCCTTAAACATGGAATATCAAAATGATTGTCGCTGGGGTATAGGACATCTTCAGTTGCATAAAATCCTGTGGTGTTCATAATGCTTTTCACGTCTACAGAGGCTGTGTCAGTCATCAATGGCTGTTCCGTCAACCTCAAGGTTTATATTATAATTCTCCATAAGTAGCTGATAGTCGAAACAAAGCGCCCAGTCAGTGCGAGATGTAGCCTGCACAGAAGGCATACCGCTTGCTCCGGTCACCGCCATAGTGCTTTCACGAACATTGGATAGGTTCTTGAAACGTACTGCGTACTTCGTCCCGATGTATTCCTTGCTGTTTTCAAGATAGAATCGTAGAGATTCCACGGGTAGTGTAGCGTCCCCGACAATCTTTCCATTCTTTTTATATAGCATCATAATACGCTTCGGGCATAGATATAGTATTGGTCTGGCACGCTGCCACTCAATTTTATCGCGCATTCCCTTGCCACGGAACGAGGTCTCGTACTTGATCCGATAGTCCGCATCAATGAACACCTCTCCATTCTGATGCAGATAGTCCACGACAGCCCAAAAGTTGGCAAGCTCGTTGGTGCTGCGACATTCGCGATTCTGCCGACGGATGCCGGTTACACACAACGACAGCATATCTCGGTATGACCAAGCGACGTCTACCACGCCTTCGAGCGTGCGGAATACTGCCAACGGAATTACCCAATTGCGCAATATGCGGTCCTCGACCATATCACCGTCGACAGATGCGAGTATGTCGGCAAGAGCAACTTTGTAGTTGCCTGCAAAATTAGCCTCGACCCGTTTTCGATGCTTCAGCAGTTGCAATGTCAGATGGCTGCATCCGAGACTGCGCCATGTTTTAAGGTCGTCAAACTTGCGCTTCGCCTCAACCGAAAATTCCGAGGTATTGAACGTCAGAAACAATAGTCGGGAAAAAATGGCAATGTCAATTGTCGGCATTTCCTGTCCGGAGAGTATCACGCCGCAGTCCACTGCCGTAGTCTCGCGCTTCTTGTCGCGATCCATATTCATACGAGTGCGCCCGACACCATCATACAGCCCTTTGATAAATTCGCGTCGGTTGAGTTCTATACTATTCTTGTATTCATCGATATGTACGAGCGCATTGGCACACTGAGCGACAGTATCGGCCAGGGCGGCATCAGTGGCTGATGATAAGTTCGGAGGCTCGTTGTTGATTACGAAAAACGACATCAGAGAGTGCCCGAGCTCGGATTTACCCGAGCCCTTTGGTCCGAAAAGGTTTAGTATCGGAAAATTCTTCGTGACTGCCGTAACCACGTCCTTGAATAGCGTCGCAAACAGAAAACACATACCGACCTTGGCATTGTCGCCGAATACCGCGACCAGCTTATCTGTGTATTGCCGTAACGTGATTTCGGACATCGTAGTATGGACGAACTTCCTTTCGAACTGGAACAATTTCCTCTCATTGCGGTATATAGATGATGCAGCAGGTAGGTAGTAGTTGCCGACGTCCGGCAACTTGACAATGCCATATTCATCGGCAGCCATCCATGTGCCATTGTATAGTACGCCGTTGCCAAAAGCGAAGAAATCATCCTTTTGCCAGCCCAGCTGCGTAATCTCTGTCGCAGTCTCTGTCTGTTCGTATAGATAGCCCTTGAGTTTGGTTAGATGGTCATCCTTGGCTTTCCAGATGTAGTTGCCAATGCCTTCGACCTTGAGTTTGAAGCGCTGCAAGCTGACAAGATCTTCCTGCTTAAGTTCGACTATTTCCGTCTGTCGGTTGATGTTTGTAACCTTATACAGTCGTTTAGGCGACAGCTGGTCTTTGATATGGAATAGAGGCTGCATTACGAAGTTGCTCCATACCATAGGCTCGCCATCCTTAGACAGCGAGTAATAATAGTTGTCGCGCTCGCAAAAGCCATACTTACGATATAGTTCTTGGTTGATCAGATTCCCATCATCGTTTCGTTTTTCACCTTTTGTGATGACTGCTGCGACCGAACTATCGACGACCGCAGACGACACGCCAAAGACTTTCGCTGTCTGTCTCGTTATGGCCTTGCGTGCGTCCGCATCGGTCATCTCGGCAAGTAGTTTTGCAACCTCCTTCATTACCGGTGCACGTTCACTCGCCGTCTCTTTGCCGATGAGCAACTTCTCGGCATACCACGGGACGAAATCCTGCTTGTGCAGAGAATCAAGGATAGCTCGTGATGTGATGTAGCTGTCCGGATCCTGCTTATCCTTACCTTGCGGAATTTCCTTGACAATTACGCGGAAGCCTTGATGAAGTGCTGCAAGGCCGTTCTTGATGACTGCAGCTATGCCCGGCCCATAGACATCGCCGACTTTCTTCGGCGGGTCTGCATCGGGGATAAAACATATAGTAGGATTATACCTGCGCAGTTGGTCAAATTGCGATGACGACCATTCCGTCCCAAGAGATGCTACGGTATTAGCCACCCCGATAG
>CAKTOT010000107.1 GCA_934590135.1 uncultured Muribaculaceae bacterium | reverse complement strand
TTTTGGCCTACTCGGCGCAATCGCCCGTTTCCTTTCAGAAAAAAACGGCGGCGGTTCATGTTTTCATCGTTGAATGTTTGGCTTGGGGAAGCTGATTGTCGGCATTTTTGTGTAATTTTGTACTCTTGTAAACAGCGGCACACGATGTGTGTCCGCGCCAATATCATTGTAAATGCTTGACACATTAAGACAATACATAGTCACTGTGGCCGATTGGGTATGCGGCTATCCGCTATTCTTTCTGCTCATAGGCGGCGGACTTTATCTCTTTATCAGTTCGGGTGCGGTATCTCTGCGCCGACTTCCGGCATCGTTGGCCGAGTTGCGTCGTCGTCCGGGCAACGCCGAGCGCCAAGCCGGCCAAATCTCATCCGTACAGGCACTTCTGTCTGTGGTCGCCGCCACCGTCGGATTAGGCAATATCGCCGGCGTAGCCATCGCCTTGGTTATGGGCGGCCCGGGTGCAATATTCTGGATGTGGGTCAGTGCCATCGTCGGCATGTCCACCAAGTACCACGAGGGCGCCTTGGCAGTGATGTACCGCGGCCATGATGCCTCGGGACGTCCGCACGGAGGTATGATGTATATCATTGAGGAGGGTCTGGGACACAAATGGCGGCCTTTGGCGACATTCTTTGCCATTGCCGGTATGTTCGGCACCCTGTGCATTATGAATGCCAATCAGTTGACCGAAGCGGTCACGGCAACTTTCACCACACCTCAATGGATCGAAAGCAGCGCCCTTCTGGGGGCTGTATCTTCGGTGACCTCACTGTCGCACCTCCAGGCCTTCAAGCTGCTTTTCGGAATACTGGTGGCCGTGATTGTCGCCTTGGTGGTTCTGCGCGGCATACGACGCATCGCACGTGTGGCCTCGGTCATGGTACCTTTCATGGTGGGCGTATATTTTGTAATGGTGCTGTACATAATATGCACCAATCTGGGACGCGTTCCCGAGGTCTTTGCTTCGATATTCCATGAGGCTTTCAACCTGCAAGCCGGCTTCGGCGCCCTCGCCGGAATCGCGATTATAGGCGCCCGTCGCGCCGCATTGGTCAATGATGCGGGCATCGGTACGGCCTCTATCATGCACGGCGCCAGCCGCAATACCAATCCCGTACGCGAGGGCCTCATCGCTATGCTCGGCCCGGCCATAGACTCGGGGTTGGTGTGCACGCTCACGGCTACGGCTCTGCTGATATGCGTCCCGGACATACAAAGCATCGAGGGCGTCAAGGGCCTGGCCATAGCCATGGACGCCTTCGGCCGTGCAATTCCGGGCGGAGCTTATATGCTGATGTTCGTGGTGATATGCTTCGCATTGTCCTCGATGTTCAGCTACAGCTATTACGGCACAAGCTGTGCCGCATATCTTTTCGGCGAACGCAAGGCACGCTTCTACACCTACGCCTTCCTGGCATCGCTGGTAGTCTTTGCCGTGGTGCCGCTTGAAGCCGCCGTGGGCATGTGCGACTTATTCTATGCCATGATGGCGATGCCGACGATGTTCACGCTGTTGGTGCTCAGCCGCCGCGTCCATCGCGTCACCCGACAATGGTTTGCTCGATCCAAGTGCAAAGACGCGGCCATTCAAGACGATGGCACAACGGTACAAGACAAAGACGCCGCTCCGGTCGGCAAAGAGGCGGTCTTGGCAGACGAAGACACTAAATCTTAAGACTACACATTACAGCCCAACGATACACAATGACACTTGACTTTATCACCTGGGATGCAAATCCCACAATCATAGATTCTTTTGTGACCGTACGCTGGTACGGAGTGATGTTTGCCGTTGGTTTTTTGCTCGGCTACAGCATTCTTTACCGCATGTTCCGCCACGAAGGCGCTCCGGAGCGCTGGATGGGCTCGATACTCCTGTGGACCGTCGCCGGAACAGTCTTGGGCGCACGTCTGGGTCACGTATTTTTCTACGAATGGGACTGGTACTCGCAACATCCCGAGCACATCCTTTCGATATGGGAAGGCGGACTGGCCAGCCACGGCGGCGCCATAGGCATTATAGTTGCCGTGCTGCTGTTTTCGTGGATTACGACAAAGCGCAGCCCTCTATGGACATTTGATCGCCTGGTGATACCCATCGCGCTGGTGGGGGCAATGATCCGCTTCGGCAACCTGATGAACAGCGAAATATACGGCCATCCCACCGACCTGCCTTGGGGCTTTATATTTGTGCGCGGCCACGAATATCCGGGTATGCCCTGCCATCCGACGCAAATATACGAATCGCTCTGCTATCTGGCGCTATTCGGCCTGCTGATGTGGATGTACTGGCGACGTAATGCCGAACGTCGTCCGGGACTGATTTTCGGCGTATTCCTGACGGTGCTTTTCTCCTGCCGCTTCCTCATCGAATTTGTCAAGAACGTGCAGGTGTCCTTCGAGGAAAATATGGTTCTGAATATGGGACAATGCCTTAGCATACCATTCATCCTCGCCGGCATAGTCTTTATAGTACGCGCATACGTACGGCCGCCCAAAGACATCGCCTTCCCGGATCGCTTTTCGGACCAAGACGCCAAATAACACACGCCGTAAGAGCCCTCGCGCCTCAAAAAAAGAACCCTCAGCCGACACCAAGACATAACATCACGACACATATATGAAGGAACTATTGCGACGACACCTCCCGATTATAACTTTTGCCGCCTGCCTTATCCTACTGGTCGGCATACGACTCGCGGCCATATACGAGCGCACACAGCTACATTCAGACGAAGTCTTTTCGGTGATGCTGGCGCGTCACAACCGGGCCTACGTCCAAGCCCTACCCGAGGGCACCTACTCCGGAGCGCAACTCAAAGATGTTTTGGTTCGAGAGCACAGCCTCGGCGAGGACCTCGCATCGCTACATTCCAACAACTACGATATTCCGCACGCCTCGATGTACTATATGGCATTGCGCGTGGCTCTGGAGCCGTTGGCCGACGAATGGGACGCACAAGCGGTGGCCCGCGCCGGCGGATGGCTCAATATCATCTTTATGGTCGTGGCCTTCCGGGCCATGTGGCGCATAGGTATACTGGTCTTCGGCCGCGAGAGATGGTGGCTGACTTTGGCCATAATCACCGCCGCTATGGCCACGCGTACCGCGGTATTCGACACGATGTTTGTGCGCGAATACCAGATGGCACAAATGTGGTTGATGCTACTGGCGTTGTGCGCCGTCAAGATATGTATCAAGCTTAGAGACAGCCGCATAGGTTTCAAATTATACGCCGCCCTGGCGGTCGTCGTCTGCGGAGCGCTCAGCACCGGATACCTCAATGCGATATACGTAGGGCTTGTCGGCCTGGGCCTGATGACGGCCGCCGCTCGTCGCCGCCGTTATGCGGACGTAGGAGGGTTGGCCCTGAGTGCCGTGGTCGCCGTGGGCTTATGCTGGATCATATATACGGGGTTCTTCAATTTTCTGCTTCATTCTACGGTGCATACTCGCGGAAGTTTTGCCAATGGTACCGCCGCCGTGCAGCGCGTAGCCGGATGGCTCGGCTCGGATACATTGACGTGGACCGGGACGGTGGCCTGCGCCGCAATATTCGGATTATTGGTGTGGAAGAAGCGGTTTGGACAGCTACGCAATTATGCCGTAGTGGTATGGCTTGCGCTCGGAGCTATAGTCGCCATATTCCTCACCGACTATGCCTCGGTGCTGCACCAGGCGCGCTATACCTTCCCGTTGCTGCCGCTGGCAATGCTGCTGCCGGGCGCACTGATTGCGGCCTTGGACGACGGCACTTCACGCTCGGCTGCAACGGTATGGGCCACATATTATATCGCACTGGCTCTGCTATGGCCCGTACGCACCAATTACGGGTGGCAACAGATGGCGCCGCAGGTAGAAAACGGCGCGGTATTTTACCGGCTCAACCCCAACGAATTGCCTCAAGCGATACCGGTGCTGCGCGATGACGCCGCATATATCGTCACCTCAAAGGCCGACACCGTGCGCGCCCACGTCGACATGCCGATAGTGACGCGCCTTGCGCCGCCCGTCCCGGTCAAGAGCCTGCGCGCCTTCACCGGACCACTGAAACTATACACAGCCAAGCAGTCGCAACCGACGCCTAACGGCACTTCCACGCCTGTCGCAGCAAACAAGGCTGTCGCAGCAGACACTATGGGACGTTAAACCTTTGCGCCCGTACATAGTCCAATCAGCATAAAGACAGACATACGACACTACGAGTCCAAAATAATACGACGACTTACACACGAGACAACAATATGATTATGAACGCAATCAAATACATTATTGCCGCCATCGCGGTTTCTACGACACTGAGCGGATGCTCTGCCGCAAGCCGCCCGGCCGCTCCCGCCAACGAGATTGTAACCCGTCAGCCCTCGGCCGTGGCACCGGGCGAGGATATGAGCAAATCCCTCATCGGCGAATGGACCATCATCAAGGTGGGCACCACCGACATCCGCCAAGACGATAATATGCCTTACATCAACTTCTCGCCGGCCGAATTACGCTTCTATGCCTTCAACGGCTGCAATGTTCTCAACGGCGACTACCGCGTCGAAGGTTCGACCGTCATCCTGTCGCATGTGCTTTGCACCCAGCGTCTTTGCCCCGAAATAACCTATGACGGCGACATCAACTATGCCTTGCGCGAAGACGAAAAGATTCACATCTCCATCAAGGACATCGGCAACGAGTCCTACCTGTACCTCAGCGACAGCACCGGACATAAACTGCTGACACTGCGACGCCATAATATGGACTTCCTGAACGGCGAATGGCTCGTAACCAAAATCGGCAACGAGACTGTGGACGACGAAGGCGTCAATATCTTCTTTGACATCACCGAGAAAAAATTACACGGCAACTCGGGATGCAACTTCTTCAACGGAGACATCACTATGGACCCGGCGACAGCCAATTCCGTCAATTTCACTAATATGGGTGTCACCCGTATGGCCTGCCCCAACGGCGACCGCGAGCGCAAAATGCTTGTAGCCCTCGAGCAAACCACCACCGCCATACGCGGCGGCAGCGACAAAGTTCTGCTCATCGACCGCAAGGGCAAAACCCTGCTGACGCTGAAACGCGCGCCCAAAGACGATATGTAAACCGACCCGCATATATTTACCGCTTAGCATCGCGGAAAAAGCGCACAAAAAGCTGCTTTTTCCGCGATTTATGCGTACCTTTGTTCGAGACATAACCAACAACGACATTTATGGCATCTTCCGAAAAAGAATTGTACGGACTTATCGGCTACCCGCTCGGGCACTCGTTTTCCCAAGGTTTTTTCAACAAAAAATTTGCCGGAGAAGGCATAGATGCCGAGTACATCAACTTCGAAATTCCGGCTATAACAGATTTGCCCGAAATCATAGCCGCGCATCCGACACTGCGCGGGCTCAACGTCACCATACCTTACAAACAGGCCGTACTCCACTATCTGGACGACATCGACCCTACGGCGCGCGAAATAGGTGCCGTCAATGTCATCCGCATCACCCGTGATGCAACCGGACACGTCCGCCTCAAGGGCTTCAATAGCGACATCATAGGTTTCACAGATTCAATATCACCGCTGCTGATAGGCAAGGACCCTAAAAAAGCGTTAGTGCTTGGCACCGGCGGCGCCTCGCACGCCGTCATGGCCGGACTGTCACGCCTCGGCATCTCAGGGACTCTCGTGTCGCGTTCGTCACGACCGGGCGTAATCACTTATGCAGACCTCAACGAGGATTGTATGGCCTCCCATACGGTCATCGTCAACACCACTCCTCTGGGTATGTATCCTCATGTAGACGCCTGCCCGGATATACCATACCGGCTGGTCACCAGCGAGCATGTGTGCTTCGACCTACTTTACAACCCGGACGTCACCCTGTTTATGCAACGGTGTACCGAGCAAGGCGCCACCGTCAAAAACGGTCTCGAAATGCTGCTGCTACAAGCTTTCGCGTCTTGGGAAATGTGGCATCGTGCCGACTGACTGCTACTTTGCTCCGGACAATGCAATATGACACTAAGCACCTCTATATCCGTCGTTTGAATGATGCATCTCCGGGCACAATCTTTATACGAAAAATGTATCACGCATCCGGCTCTTATACCGGCTGTGGCTTTCGCCACGGGCATCGCCATGGCGCGGTACACGCCTATGCCGATATGGGGCATCATAGCTATGGCTGCGGCGACCGTAATCCTTGCAACATTAGGGCGAATTCTGCCGTCCGTAGCCATAGGCTTGTCCATGACGGGGTATATCTGCTGTGATAAGGCGCTGCCCGACCCGCTACCGACGGCCCTCGACGGCAAGACGGTGAACATCATCGGCGAAGTCATCAAAGCCGAACCGGGCACCAACCGCACTCGCTATGTCATTGAAGTGACGCAATGTACCGCGGCGAAGACTTCGACAAAGAAGAGCACAAAGGTTGATAAAAGGACAACGGCCAATGCCGACAGTCAGACAAAGACAACAGCCCGGACCGCGGCATCTTCGACCCCCATAGATGCCTCAAACGGCACGGCTTGCACCGAAAAATTTCGCACCATATTGTACGACAACGGCTTATATGCCTATCAGCCGGGAGATACCATAAGCGTTATCGGCAAAATACACGATGCACGCACCAAGGATATTGTCCCTGATGCCGCTAATTATAACGAATATCTGTATCTGCAAGGCGTCAATTCGACATTCAGGGTATCCGAAGAAGAAATACGCTTAGTAGGCAAAAGTTCGGGCAGTGTGCTGCACAATATCCTCGAAAAGGCACGTGCCGCCGCCATCAATGCCATTATCGACTCGGGCGTGAGTAGTGATGTATCCGCCTTTCTAATAGCCGTCATAGTCGGCGATGACTCATACCTACTGCCGGACACCAACGAGGTTTTCCGCACTTCCGGGCTGGCGCATCTTTTGGCACTCAGCGGGTTACACATCGGAATAATCATAATGTTTATCACCGTATGTCTTTCGTGGATGCGCCCCATGAGATATGG
>CAKTOT010000106.1 GCA_934590135.1 uncultured Muribaculaceae bacterium | reverse complement strand
GATCAATTGTTTCTCACTGAGTATTTCATTCAGACGATGGCGAAGCGCTATAAAAACAGCCTTGTATAGATCGAGTTTTTCTTTCCTTATATCCATAATGCGTTAGCGGTTGAAGTCGTTTGGTTTAGACACATTGCATCATCATATTTATTCCAGTCGATCGAATACAGTTCCTCTGATGTATTTGAAGTAAGAATGATATTGCAGTATTTTACAATTTCATCAATTTGAACTTGGCGTAACTTCATCGAACATGACTTAAAGATCTTTGAGGGTTGGGGCTGTGCCGCAAGCATTTCGGCACAGCCCCTACCGGTATTATGCGAATGTGTTTCGCGTCGATTATCCGCAGTGGAAGTAGCGGCGGACGATGCGAAGCATGGCTTCGGTATCGTCGTGCGCCTGTGCTATTTCGGCGCGGTCATACGAGCGCAGGCGTTTGATGATTCCGTCTATGGTGGCGTCATCGAAGACTCCGGCGGCTGTGAATACGTTGCGGCGGTCTTCGAGGCTTTGTGCCGACCCGTAGCAGTCGACAGGCAGCGAACTCAGGCGCGAGAGTACGGCGGCATTCTCGGCTCGATGGATATTTACGTCTACGTATGTGTCCTCGGCCACCTTCAGGGCATCCGGCATCTCGAAGCCGTGGCGCATAGCCACTGCCAGCGATGCTATCAGCAGGTATATATCCGCCGACCCGTCGGCCGAACGTATCTCGACAGTCTGTTTCTGCGTCGTGTCCACGTCGGCCAGGCCGTGGCTGCCGGGATTGAGCTCGGCGCACATATCTTTCTGTGCCGTCCATCCCAGCGGTACGCGCACCAGCACCGAGCGGTTGCGGTCGCCCCAGCATACATTGGTGGGTGCTTCCTGCTTGGGTACCAAGCGGAAGTAGGATGTGGGCACCGTATTACCGAAGGCCGTGATGGCTTGTGCCAAGTCCATAATTCCGGCGATGCCGCGGCGAGCCTCGTCGCTGAGGCGGCGGTCAGCGTCGAGCATCATATTGCGCCCGTCTCGCATTATGCGCATGTGTATATGCAGTCCCGAGCCGGCCTTGCCCACGGTGATTTTAGGCGCAAAGGTGATGTCGTAGCCCTTGATATATCCGAGGTTACGTATCACCCATTTGGCTATCATCAGCTGGTCGGCGGCACGTCGTGCGTCCACGGGCAGGAACTCGATTTCGTTCTGCTCATAGATTTTTCCGTCCAGGGTGAAGTTGCCCACTTCGCTGTGTCCGTACTTGATGCTTCCGCCCGTACGGGCTATGTATTGCATACACAGGGTGCGAAATTCTCCGAACTTGGTGAAAGGAGCCGACTCGTGATAGCCGCGCTGATCGCTTGCGGGGAAGGCTCCGTCATCTTCCTTGACGACGTAGTATTCCAACTCGCCCATGGCCTGGAAGTCCATACCGGTCACGCGGTTGAACTCGCGGCAGGCTTTGTCCAAAATGTATTCGGGCGCGCTCTCCAGCGGCTTGCCGTCCTTGTCAAAGAACGAGCACAGCATGGTCACCGTCGGAATCTCGGCAAAGGGGTCTCGAAAAGCCGTGCTGAAGCGTGGCAGCACATACAAGTCGCTGCTGCCGGCCGAGATAAAGGGGAACAGCGATGAGCCGTCCACCCTCTCGCCCAGCGTCAGGATGGTTTCAAGATATGCCAAATCATTAATTACAAAATTCAGGGTCTTCAGGCGTCCGTCGGCTGCCGGATACATGAAGTTGACCATCTCAATGCTGTTGGCTTTGATATAGGTGATTATGTCGTCGAGCGTAAAGTCTTCTTGTGCCTTGTGCAGCGACTGTACAAGGGCGTTCTTGCTCATTGCTATGTTTTTTTCCATAGTCGTAGTGTTTGATTCGTACTTGGTTGGTTTTTCGTAGGGCGACGCTTGCAGCGTCTAAATAGATAGTATTTCGGCCCTAAAAGTACAAAATCTTTACTTCACACAAGGGCATAAAAGCAAGTTTTAAGAAATTTTAATATAAAAATGCATTCCGCCACGAATCATTCACCCATCAACCCTTTTCATTTTCAAAGTCAAAAATAACACGTCTATGCTTGTCGCCTAAAAAATTTTAGCTAAATTTGCGCATAAAACGTTAGTGCCTAAGCGTGTCGGCGTCCCTCCGCACGCGACACTTACGACCCGTCACATATGCACAAACAACAATAAATCATAGAAGCAAAATATGAAACGACACATTACAATCGCCGTAAGCGTACTGTGCGCTACACTCGGAGCGTTTGCCCAGTCGAAGACTGACGCCGCCACGCAACAGATTTTGGACGCTTACCGCCACAAGCAGCTCAATCCGGCAGCCAAAGTGATTACACCCGTCAATGCCCCGTTTGACTTTGAAAGCACTTCGCGTGCTACCCCCACTGCGGCAGCCATCGTACGCCTGAGCGATGGAGCCACCTTTGACGACCTCCGCGCCGCCGGACTCGAAGTAGTCAGCACCGCCGGCGATGACATGGCCGTAGTAGCAGGCAATATCGAAGACATCCTCGCAATGGACGCCAACGCCGACGTACAAAGCTACTCACTGTCAGCACAGGCCAAGCCTATGCTCAACGAAACTCGCAAGCTAAACGGCGTCACCACAATACACAACGGAGAAGACCATCTGGACCAGCCCTACAAAGGCAAAGGCGTCATCTGCGGCATATACGATGTCGGAGTCGACCCCAACCACGTCAACTTCCTCACCTCCGATCTCTCTGGCACACGCATCAAAAAGCTGATGCACTTCTACTCCTCCAATGGTATGAACAATGCGTATACATCTTACAATGACATCGCAAGTTTCTCCACCGACAACACCGCCAACACTCACGGCACACACACTCTCGGCATTATGGCCGGCTCGTTCAACCGTAGCGGAGGAAAGACAGCCATACTCACTACCACCGGCAGCGTACAAGTGCGCAGTACCATCAAGAACCCCTACTATGGTATGGCACCCGAAGCCGACCTTGTCGTAGGTTGCGGCGCTCTATACGATGCCAATACCTGCTCCGCAGTCAGCAAAATCGTAGACTACGCCACCCAAAACGGCCAACCCGCCGTCATCAACCTCAGTATCGGACGCACCAGCGGCCCGCACGACGGAACCAGCAACTTCGGACAATACATGGAACGCCTCGGCAAAAACGCCATCATCTGTATCTCGGCAGGCAACGACGGCGAAGCGCCCATATCACTATCCAAGCAATTCACGTCCTCGGACAAAGAGCTCAAGACATTCCTCACATCCGCCAAAACCCGCTCAACGGCCAACTTCAGCGTATGGGGCATCGACAACCGCGAATTCACGGTCAAAGCCGTCATCTTCAATACGACCACCAAGAAAATTGTTGACCAAGTGGCGCTGACCGGAGGAAAAACAGTACTCGCCACCAACAACTACACCGACCCATCGTACAACCACAGCGATGCTTTCGACGAAGCATACAGTTCCAGCTACATCAACTGCACATATAGCGACAACGCCTCCACCAATAAGCGCTACTCGGCCAGCATCGATATAGTCCTCGGATACAACACCACAGACAACGCCGACAAGCACCTCGTGGCCGGACTTATCATCGAAGGCAATGACGGCGTCAAAGTACAATGCACGCTCAATAACGTCTCCGGCGGATTTACCATGCAGTCCCTCGATCAGGGCGGATGGTCCGACGGCAACACCGACTTCACCATCAACGACCTCGCCTGCGGCAAAAACGTCATTGCCATAGGCGCCTACAACAACCGCAAGGGCTTCCCAGCACTCAGCGGCGGATACTACTCGTACAACGACGAAGCATACAACACCGCCGGAGCCATCGCACCATACTCATCATACGGCGTACTCTACGACGGACGCCACCTCCCGCACATCTGCGCACCCGGCACCGCCGTCATTTCGTCCTACTCGAAATACTACACCGAAGCCGGATACGAAGACACCAACACCTTCTCGGCCGAATACACCGACAGCAAACACAACCGCAAGAGCTACTGGTGCCAAAGCACCGGCACATCCATGTCATCGCCCGCTTTCGCCGGCAGCATCGCACTCTGGCTTCAGGCCAACCCGAAACTTACCATTGACGAAGTCATCGACATAGCCACAGCCACAGCCACCAAGGACCAGCAGACCGCCACGACCGGCAACGCCGTACAATGGGGCGCCGGCAAGTTCAACGCACTGGCAGGCCTCAAGGAAGTACTGAAACGTCTCGGCGTCAACGACATCCGCGTCGACCAGCAAGGCATACTCGTCACTCCTTCCGGAAACAAAACCTACGAAATCAGCGTCCCGGGAGCCAAGAACATCAATGTACGCCTCGTAGCTATGACCGGCGCAATCGTGCGCGACATCAACGCCAACGGCGATGCATACTCACTTGACTTGGCAGATGCACCCGCAGGCGTATACGTCCTCAGCGTCAACAACGGCGCCTACGCCGAACGCATACTCGTGCGCTGACACACAGACACAATACACACCCAAACATCAATCCCGCGATTGCAGAACATCTCATCTGCGGTCGCGGGATTGGCATTACCCCCCCCAAACCACGACACAACGCCACATCCATGCACAGCCGCACATCTCTCTTAAGCAAAAACCTGATTGCCACCGCCGCAGCGCTACTCATTGCAACATTCGAGACAACATCAGCCGCTTCGGTATTCGACGCACGTACCACCGCCATACTGGCCGCCGATGCCGCCAAAATCCGACGCACCAACGCTCGGGCCGATGCCGCCGCACCCACGCTCTACTACCCCGTCATCATCGAAATAGACGATGACAGCGCCCTCGACGACATCAACGCCCTCGGGACCATAATATGGCGTCACCGCGACAATATGCTCCTCGGCTGCGTACCCCGGCAAAACATCTCGCAGTTGCAAGCCATAGCACACGTCTCCTCGGCCGCCATCGGCACACGCCTTTCGCTGGCCACCGACCGCTCGCGCAAGTGGTCCAACGTAGCACCAATATACGCCGGTACAGCCACCGACAAATGCGGCGCGCTGGACGGCAGCGGCGTCACCGTAGGACTGTGCGACATCGGCATCGACCCCAACCACATCGCATTCAGACGCGACGGCGATCCGACAGCCCCCTCACGCATCAGCGTCGTCACCCATTACGTCGACAGCACCGCCCAAAGACTCATCGCCGACACACCCGAGGCAGTGGCCGCATGGACCACCGACACCCCGGACGAAACACACGGCACACACGTATGCGCAATCATGGCATCAGGATACGACGGCAACCCCTACCACGGATACGCCCCCGCAGCCGACATCGTAGCCACCACCAGCGAGCTGTACGACGTCGCACTACTCTGCGGCATCGAAGACGTCATCGAACGCGCCCAAAGCCTCGGCCAACCCGCCGTCGTCAACCTCTCCATATCCTCACTCATAGGCCCTCGCGACGGCTCCGACGCCGTATGCCGATACATCGCCAAATGCGCCCAAGACGCCGTGATATGCTTCGCCGCCGGCAATTACGGACAATCCAAATACGCCATACACCACGACTTCACCACCCAAGCGCCCACCGTCGGCACCATCATCGACAACCGCGTCACCTGGAACGGACTGGACGTCAACGGATACACCGACATCTGGGGACACGACGACACCCCGCTGCAAGTACGCATAATCATCTACGACTTCGACACCCAAGCCATCACCTACCGCTCACCGTGGTACGGCGGCGCAGCCGACACAGAAGGCACCGTCACACTCACCACCGGTGCCTCCGGAGCCTGGGCCGAAGGCACATACGAACCCGCCAGCTCCATCACAATATCCTGGGACATCGACAGCCACAACGGCCGCACACACATCGCCGCACTCTCGGACATGCACTCCCGCGCCATACGCCAAGCCGGACCATGGTCACGATACTACTTCGGCTACGAAATCCAAGGACAGCAAGGCGCCTCCGTAGACATCTACGCCGACGGCTCACAGACATTCCTACGCTCATGCGGAATCCCCGGAATGACCGAAGGCACAGCCCAAGGCGCATTCAACAACCTCGCCTCACCCTCCACAGTCCTCGCCATAGGCGGATACGACAACCGCGCCAACGTCCCCATGGCAGACGGCACCGAAACCACCTACAGCGGCATCAACCCCGGGTATCCCATGCCCTACACCAGCTACGGCAACACCTTCGACGGCAGACACATCCCCGACTTCTGCGCCCCCGCCAACACCGTCATCTCGGCCATGAACCGCTACTACCGCAACGCCCATCCCGAAGGCTACAAAGTCCTGACCGAGACCACAGCCGCCGACGGCACCCGCTACGCCTGGTACGACGAAGGAGGCACATCCATGGCCTCGCCCGCCGTAGCCGGCATCATCGCACTATGGCTGCAAGCCGACCGTACACTCACCGCACAAGACATCCGCGACATCGTCGCCCACAGCGCACGCACCGACCTCCCCGACCCCACCAACCCCCGCTGGGGCCTCGGAGCCATAGATGCCGCTGCCGGCCTCAAATACCACCTTGACCACCAAAGCATATCCGACATCACCATCGACGCCCCCGCCGTCCACCCCATCGCCACCCTCTACCACGACCTCCTCGGCCGACCCCTCCCCACCCCCGAATCCACCCTCCAATACTCCAACAGCGCCCTCCCCGTCACCAAATCCACATTATCCGGGCATTCCACATTAATCCTCCGCACCGACATCTACCCCGATGGCACCCGCCGCACCACCCTCCTCCGCAGATAATACCCGCCTCAGAAAAACAATGCCAATAGCGGACCATCAAGACAAAGCCATATTACCACGTAGCCAATTCTACAGTAAATTACACGGCTCTACAAAATACGCATTGCGCACCGAAAGTAGCTTACTTGACTTCCGGTGCGCAATTTATTATTATAACCTGTTGGTTGAATTAAATTAGAGAATATTTTACTTGACCGATTTTACGATGATTTATATAGTTGAGATATTG
>CAKTOT010000105.1 GCA_934590135.1 uncultured Muribaculaceae bacterium | reverse complement strand
TGCGAAAATAGCTCAGTTGGTAGAGCACGACCTTGCCAAGGTCGGGGTCGCGGGTTCGAGTCCCGTTTTTCGCTCAGCGAGACTTCGCCGCCTTAGGCGTCCTTGCAGCATTTGTCCGGATGGCGGAATTGGTAGACGCGCTACTTTGAGGGGGTAGTGATCATTGGATCGTGTGAGTTCGAGTCTCATTTCGGACACTTTCAAGAAGAATTCTTTATGGCAGCTTGTACCTCGGGTACAAGCTGCTTTTGTTTTATGTGTGCATAAGCGATTGGCACAAACCGCCAAAGACAGAATAAGCGCTGACGCGTATCAATGGTCGGCGCTTATTCTGCTGTATGATTACTGTTTACTAAGACCTAAATGGGTTGTGCTATATTTGGCTTAGTCGATGTTGCGGATGCCGTGTCGGCAGGCTGTGATGGAGAGATTGTTGCGGAATATTTGTTCGTTGGCTTCGACAAATTCTTTTTGGCGATGGGGTATATGGAATTCTATGGCGCGGAATTTGGCGAATTTTTTCTTGAGCCCGAGGTTGTTGAGGCGTGCGATGATGTCCGTGTCTTCGTATCCGTATCCTTGAATGTCGGCGTCAAAGCCGTTGACGGCGTACAGATCTGTAAGCCAGGCCGCCATATTGCAGCTGCGCCCGTACAGGGGGTTGCTTTTGCGGTATCCGACGGTGAGCGGTCCGAGCCGGGGCAGGTATAATGCGTTCATGCGGCGGCTTACGCCTTTCGAGTACCAGTGCGCGTGTACCGCCCCTCCGGCGAGCATCCGTGCCGTGGCTTTCGCGCTGAATTTGGCACGACTGCCTATGACGTAATATCCCGGCTGAGCCATCTTTGCATGGTCTTCCACGAAGTGTGGATGCAATATGATGTCGCCGTCGATAAATATCACGTATTCGCCTTTGCACAGGCGTAAGGCATTGTTGCGTACTTCGGCGGCACGGAAGCCGAGGTCTTCCTGCCATGCGTGTACGATAGGGCATGGAAAGTTCTTGCGCATACGCTCGATGAGAGTGCGTGTATCGTCAGTAGAGCCGTCGTCGGCTATGATTACCTCGGACGGCACAAGTGTCTGGCGTCCGATGCTCTCAATACATAGACGGAGAGCATCGGGCCGGTTGTAAGTGGTTGCTATCAGCGAGATTTTGGGTAGGCGTTGCATAATTATCTAAATCAGCTCGATTTGCGATGCCTAAAATTTTGGCATATAGACCAAAAACTAAAAAAAGGATATCGCAGCTTATGAGCTTGTAGGGATTCAGCCGATGTTATGAGCGGCTGCGCGTGCGGCTTGTCCGAGCAGTTCGGCCAGGGTGGGGTGGGCGTGTATGACGCGAAGACCGAGTGTCCGGGCGTCCATCCGGGCGTCTATGGCTACGGCTGCGGCATCAATGATGTCCGAGGCGTGCGCGCCGATAATATGTACTCCGAGTATACGCCCGTCCGTGGCATCGGCCACTACTTTGACAAAGCCGTCGGTGGCGGCCATGGCGCGTGCTTTACCTGAAGATGCATACATCGCCTTGCCGGATACGATGGGTATCCCGGCTTTTTTGCATGTTTCGGAGGTCATACCCACCATTGCCACTTCGGGGTGGGTAAATACCGCCGAAGGTATTACGGACAAGTTTACGTCTGCGCCTAAGGCGCGATGAGCCTGTGCCGTAGCGGCGTGAGCCAGCATACACTTGCCGTTGACATCGCCCACGGCGTAAATACCGTCGCGTGTGGTGCGTAGGTCGTCATCTGTGACGATGCATCCGTGGCGGTCGATGTCTATGCCGGCTTCGGCGCATCCTTCCGGAATGACTGCCCGGCGTCCTACAGCCATCAGCACTACCGGAGCGCTGACTTCGGCGTCACGGCCTTTTGCATCAGTGTATTGGACGTGGAGAATGCCTCCGTCAGCGTCGCGGCATATTGCGGCTACGCGTGCATTGACGACAAATTTGATGCCGCGCCGCGACAGTGTGCTGCGCAGGCGTTTGGCTACATCCGCTTCAAAAGCCGGCAAGATTTCCGGACAATACTCCAGCACGGTGACGGTCACGCCGAAGGCGCTGAGTATGTCCGCCAATTCGAGCGCTATCACGCCGCCTCCGATGACCGCTATGGCCGGAGGTAGTGATGCGGCGCTGAGGATGTCGTCACTTGATATAGCCAAAGCCGCTCCGGGTATGTCTAAGGTTGTCGGGACGCTGCCGGTGGCGATGATGATGCGGTCGGCCGAATACTCGGTTCCGTCCACATCGATGGTGCCTTGCGGGGTGATTTTGGCCGAGCCGTGCACCACGCGGCATCCGCGTAGCAATGTGTCCACGTCATCGCGTAGTGCCTCGACAACTGCATCGGCGTTGGCGCGTGCCTGTTGCCATCGGTCGTTGTATGGGCGCGGTGTGTCTTCGGCCGGAGGTGTCGTCAGTAGTCGTCCGGCTGCATCGCTGAGACATTTGGTGGGTATGCATCCGCGGTTAAGGCATGTTCCGCCGCTGCGGTCGCGTTCGATGATGGTAACGCTATGGCCTTGAGCGGCCTGCTCGGCGGCAATCTCGTATCCGCCCGGTCCGGCTCCGATGACGAGCAAGTGGCTGTGTATCGTGCTCATATTTATGCTTCTTTGACGTGGGACATAAGGTCGCTCCAAGTCAGTACGGGTGTGAGTGCGGCCTCTGTATCGTCCGGATGGCTCACGGGAGTGTTGTGCGGCGCGTTCTTCACCTTGTCCGGGTTCTCGGCGGCCTCGTGTGCGATTTGGCGCATAGCTTCGATGAATGCATCCAGCGTCTCGCGGGTCTCCGTCTCGGTGGGTTCGATCATGAGGCTTTCGTGGAACAGCAGCGGGAAGTATATCGTCGGTGCATGGAATCCGAAGTCCAGCAGCCTTTTAGCGATATTGAGAGTGGTGACTCCGGTGCTCTTGTCGCGCAGACCGTCAAAGACAAACTCGTGCTTGCAGCGTCCCTCGATAGGCAGCAGGTAGAGATCTTTGAGGCTGTCCTTGATGTAATTGGCGTTGAGTGTGGCCAGCGGTCCCACTTGTGCCAGGTACTCGGCGCCCATGCATAGGATGTAGGCCAGCGCTTTGAGTTGCACGGTGTAATTACCCAGCCATCCGGAGATGCGTCCCATGGCGCGGCTGTCGTCGGCGGTGATGCCGTACAGTCCGGTGGCGTTGTCGAGGTATACGTGCGGATTGGGCAGCAGGTGTTCCAGCCCGGCGCGTACGCCTACGGGGCCGCTGCCGGGACCGCCACCGCCGTGAGGCGTGGCAAAAGTTTTGTGCAGGTTGATGTGCATCACGTCAAAGCCCATATCTCCCGGGCGTGCGATGCCCAGCATCGGGTTGAGGTTGGCTCCGTCGTAGTACATCAGGGCGCCTGCAGCGTGTGACATACGTGCAATTTCGGGGATGTTTTTCTCGAACATTCCCGTGGTGTTCGGGTTGGTCATCATGATTGCCGCCACGGTGTCGTCCAGCTTTGAGGCCAGGTCGGCTACATCGACGGTTCCGTCTTCAAGGCTGCGTACCTCCGTGATGGTGTATCCGGCCACAGCGGCACTGGCGGGATTGGTGCCGTGAGCGCTGTCGGGGACTATGACGCGCGTACGGCGTGTGTCGCCGCGTTCGTCGTGATAGGCGTGTATCACCATCAGCCCGGTGAGCTCGCCATGTGCTCCGGCAAAGGGATTGAGCGTAAATTCGGCCATGCCGCCGATGGCGCTCAGTGCGCGTTGCAGTTCGTAGTAGGCCCGAAGTGCACCTTGAGCGTATTGTATCGGCGTATATGGGTGCAGTGTGGCGATACGGCGGTCGGCGGCTATTTCCTCGTTGATTTTGGGATTATACTTCATAGTACACGAGCCCAGGGGATAGAAGCCTGTATCGACGCCGAAGTTGTTGGTGCTCTGGTTTGTGTAATGCCGTACTATTGTAGGCTCGTCCACTTCCGGCAATTCCGGTGCTTGTTCGCGCAGCAGTGTTGCAGGGATGTCGTCGGCTTGGGCGAAAGGACAGCGCGGCAGCATGTAGCCGCAGCGTCCGGGACGTGAGTACTCAAATATGAGTGGCGAAT
Organism: uncultured Muribaculaceae bacterium; assembly: GCA_934590135.1. Taxonomy (GTDB): domain Bacteria; phylum Bacteroidota; class Bacteroidia; order Bacteroidales; family Muribaculaceae; genus CAG-873. The sequence goes on along the minus strand of CAKTOT010000105.1, from coordinate 2,929 downwards.
ATAGTTTGCTGTTCATGGCTCGGGTTTGAAAGAGGTTAAAAGACGTATCAGTGCGTCGATGTCGTGCGCCGTGCGCTGTTCGGTGACGGCTGTCATAAGCAGGTCTTGGCCTACCGCCACGCCTGCGAGTATGCCTTGTTCGGCGCCGCGCTCGATGATGTCGGCGGCCTTGACTCCGTGTGGAAGGCGTATGACAAATTCGTTGAGGAACGGTGTGCCGCAGTGCTCGTGTGTGCCCAATCCGTTTTCTTCGATTCGGCGCAGCAGTGTCGTGGCGGCGTTATGGCTGTCGCGGCATACTTGTGCCAATCCTTTTGCGCCCATAATGGACAGATATATAGCGGCGTATAAAGTCATCAAACCCTGATTGGAGCAGATGTTGGATGTGGCTTTTTCGCGTCTGATATGCTGTTCGCGCGCCTGCAATGTCAGGACAAATACGCGCTGCCCCTTGCCATCGACGGTGGCTCCCACTATGCGTCCCGGCATCTTGCGCATCAAGGCTTTGCGTACGCACATATATCCCAGCCCCGGGCCGCCGTAATTCAGCGGCATTCCCAGCGATTGGGCGTCGCCTACGGCGATGTCGGCGCCCCATTCGCCGGGGCTGCGCAATATGCCAAGTGCCGAAGCGTGCGTGTTGACGACCATCAGCGCTTTGGCTGCGTGTATGGCATCGGCCCATCCGCCGAAGTCTTCGAGGCATCCGTATCGGTTGGGCGATGCGGCTATGACGCCGGCGATGTCCTTGGCGTTGTCGGCTGTGAGCATAGACGTCAATGCAGCTTTGTCGGTGACGCCTTTGCCCGGCTCTTCGGGTATGGTGTCTATGGTGATGCCGTGGTAGCGTGCATAAGTGTCCACGACGGCGCGTACTGCCGGGGACAGGGTGGCGGAGACGAGTACGCGGTTGCGGCGTCGGGCTGCGGCAACGCACATTATCATAGCCTCGGCCGTGGCTGTGGCGCCGTCGTATAACGAGGCGTTGGATACGTCAAGCCCGGTAAGCGAGGCCATCATCGACTGGTATTCGAATATATACTGCAATGTGCCTTGCGAAATCTCGGGCTGATACGGGGTGTATGCGGTCAGGAACTCGCTACGACGCACGATGTCGGTACATACGGCGGGACAGTAGTGGTCGTAGTAGCCGTTGCCGGCGAAGCATGTCAGCGGTTTGAGGTCCGCGAACATTGCATCAAAATGGCGTCGCAATTCGCTTTCGCTCAGCGGTCCCTGGATGTCGTACGGCGATCGCAAGCGCAATTCTCCGGGGATGTCACTGAATAGGTCGTCCAAAGTGACGGCGCCGCAGCGTTCCAGCATGGACGAAATATCCTTCGGAGTGTGTGGCAGATATGGGTGGGTACTGCTCATTGTGCGTGGTGTTAGGTTAGGGGTGTATCATACGGATTGCCCGCGCTTATGCGGCTCGGGCGTCCGTATGTATTTGCTGTAATATGTCGGAGTGTCAGTGTTTCTCGGCGGCGCATAATGCGTCGTAAGCTGCCTGGTCGAGAAGATCATCGAGCTCGGCGGGATCGCTGATGCTGACCTTGATAATCCAATTGGCCATGGGGTCTTGGCCTACAAGACGGGGATTGTCTTCGAGAGCGTCGTTGGCGGCAAGTACTTCGCCGGAGACGGGCGAGTAGAGGTCCGAGGCGGCTTTGACACTTTCGATGGCACCGAATTCCTCGCCTTTGATCACTTCATCGCCTTCGAGGGGCATATCTACGTATACGATGTTGCCCAGCTGTGCGGCGGCATAGGCAGATATGCCGACGTATCCCACTTGGGGTTCGGCGTCTTCGATGCGGATGTACTCGTGTGACTTGAGATATTTGATCATGGCTGTATGTTTTATTTTGAGTGAATGTTTGTTTTGTAATATATAAGTATGTTCGTGCGCTTACTTGTTGAGGTGTAGCTTCGGCAGACTATTTCTTGTAGTTGGGTGTATAGAAACGTTTTTTGACTACTGTGGCCGGGAATGTCTTGCGGCGTACGCGTACCAGTACGTGCGTGCCCAGTGCGGCATGGTCGCGGTCTACAAAGGCCATAGCGAGGTTGGTGCCCAGGGTGATGCTGTGGTATCCGGTAGATATTGTTCCGATGACTTTTTCGGGATTGTCTGCATCGAGGACCTCGTATCCGTGGCGCGCTATGGCAGGACCTTGTATTTCGAGGCCTACGAGGCGGCGTTTGACGCCTTCGGCTTTCTGTCGGGCTACGGCGTCACGGCCCATAAATCCGCCGTCTTTATCGATTTTGACAAACATGGACAGCCCGGCCATAATGGGCGAGATGTCGTCGCCGAGTTCGTCGCCGTATAGTGGCAGCCCGGCTTCGAAGCGCAGCGTGTCGCGGCATCCCAGTCCGCAGGGTGTCACTCCGGCGGCGATAAGGCGATCCCACATTTCGATGATAGCGTTTTGTGGTCCGTATATTTCGAAGCCGTCTTCTCCGGTGTATCCTGTGCGGCTTACCAGTATTTCGTGTCCGTTGCGATGGAATTCGCGGCAGGTGTAGAAGCGTAGTTCATCGGCTTCGGCCAAATCAAGCACTTGAGCCATAATGCGCGGGCTGTCGGGCCCTTGTACGGCCAGTTGCGCTGTGTCGGCGCTGATGTCTTTGATGTGTACGCCGGGGAATTTCTCGGCTTGCTTGCGTATGTGCGCTACGTCTTTGTCTATATTGGAGGCATTTATTACCAGAAGGTAAGCTTCGGCTCCTATGCGGTATACCAGCAGGTCGTCCACGGTGCCTCCATCGTCATGAAGCATCATGCCGTATACGACATCGCCGACGGCAAGGGTGCTGACATCGCCGGTGAAAATGTAGTTGACAAATCGCAGGGCGTCTTCACCCGAGGCCAAGACTTCGCCCATGTGTGATACGTCGAATACGCCGCAGGCCGTGCGCACGG
>CAKTOT010000104.1 GCA_934590135.1 uncultured Muribaculaceae bacterium | reverse complement strand
CCATAGAGGGTGTGGCCGCTGCCGTCAACGGAAATGTGATTCCGCGCGGGACCTGGGCTACGCACGTCCTTAACGAAGGCGATGACATTATACTTATCAAGGCCGCATATGGAGGCTGATATACCTGGTGCTGGCATGCGTATGCCACTGATGCTCATAGTAATCACCCCCGAGGCTATTATGGTCGATGAGGCTCGCATTCTCACGTCCATACTTGAGCTTGACAACAATCTTCGCATACACCTTCGCCATCCTAATGCCGATGATGCAGATGTTTCGGCTATAGTGGACGACATTCCCCGCGCGCTGTGGAATCGCATAAGCGTTCACGGACATTATGCCGTGGCTGCCGCCCATATCGGTATAGGCGTGCACCTGTCCGCATCGGTTTTAGCCGAGGGTGGGGCACTTCCGCCGAGTCCCCTCTTGTCGGGGAGTTGCCATACGGCGGCCGAGGTCGCTACTGCACCCGAGGCGTTGTCTTATGTGACGCTGTCGCCCGTATACGACTCTATATCCAAGCAGGGATATTCCGCTTCGATCAATTCTTCCGACCCCGGCGTGCGGCTGTGCCTTTCGGCTCGGAGTGTCATCGCTTTGGGCGGAATGGCGCCCGAGCATATTGCCGATGTAGCTGCCGCCGGATTTGCCGGAGCCGCCTTCTTAGGGTATGTTTGGGAAGGTGGCGAGGCACTCGAACGCTGCAGACGTATCGTTGCCGCCGCTCGCGGTGTGAGCCGGAACGTACCCGGACGTTTTCCATCACCCGTACATCTGGTTACAGATGGCGTGGATGTCGCGACGACCGTGACCCAGGCTCGTCAGGCCGTTTCGGGCGGATGTCGCTGGGTGCAGGTGCGTATGAAAGACGCTGATGCGGCTGACCGCGATGCAGCTTTGGTATCGTTGCGAGACTTTTGTCATAGCCATAATGCCGCTCTGATAGTAGATGACGATGTGCAAGCGGTGCTGCGTACCTCCATCGACGGAGTCCACCTCGGGCGCGAAGATATGGACCCGGCCGAAGCACGTGCCATACTCGGACCTGTGCCGCTGATAGGCGCCACCGTCAATTCTGCCGCCGATGCCGAGCGCCTTGTCGGTAAGCCTATAGATTACATCGGTTTGGGCCCGTGGCGTTTCACCACAACCAAGCGCCGCCTGGCTCAACCCCTTGGTGCTCAAGGCACGTGCGAACTTGTGCGACACATACGCGACTTGGGCATACGTGTGCCCATACTTGTCATAGGCGGAATCACCTGCGAAGATATTCCCGCAGTGCTGGCCTCCGGAGCCGATGGCATAGCCGTCAGTTCGGCAATATGTCGAGCCGCCGATGTGTCTGATGCCGCTCGCCGCATTATACAAGGTTTTGAAACGGCACAAGAACAATGACTCGCGTTGCATACGACAGAAAAATAAGGCAAATAATATATAATATACGACAAATATCTCATTCATAAGAATATGGAAGACAAACAACTGATTATAGGCGGACGGCAATTTGCCTCGCGCCTGTTTGTGGGCACAGGCAAATTTGCCTCGTCCGAAATTATGCACCGCGCTATCGAAGCCTCGGGGACACAGATGGTTACCGTGGCTATGAAACGCGTCAATATGGCCTCCGATGCTACGGATGATATGCTCTCGGCTATAGACCGCGAGAAGATACAGCTGCTGCCCAATACCTCGGGTGTGCGCGATGCACGCGAAGCCGTAGTGGCTGCGCGCCTCAGCCGCGAAGTTTTCGGCACTCCTTTTATCAAATTGGAGATACATCCCGATCCCAAATATCTGATGCCTGACCCTATGGAAACACTTGCGGCCACCGAGACCCTGGCTAAGGAGGGCTTTGTGGTGCTGCCCTATGTGCAGGCCGATCCCGTATTGTGCAAGCGCCTCGAAGAGGCCGGTGCCGCTGCCGTGATGCCTCTGGGAGCACCCATAGGTACCAATAAAGGTCTGCTGACGCGAGATTTCCTCGAAATTATTATTGAGCAGGCATCGATTCCCGTAGTCGTAGACGCCGGACTCGGATTGCCTTCGCATGCAGCTGCGGCTATGGAAATGGGCGCCGATGCGGTGCTGGTCAATACCGCTATAGCCGTAGCGGCCGACCCCGTAGTGATGGCTCGTGCTTTTGCCGATGCAGTCGATGCCGGACGTCGCGGACGCATCGCCGGTCCGGCCGGCACCTTCCGCCACGCTGTGGCCACCAGCCCGCTCACGGCATTTCTCAATGATTGAACGTAGCCTTCATTCACACACAACGATAACCGTCATAGAGAAGATACAAATCGTTTGAGATACAAACCTTATATAGAAGTCTCCTTCTGATACAAATACAATAAATAACCGACAAATAGACTGCACAAGATGGACATCACCTCCTATCCCAATAGCACCAAGATATACGTTCCGGGAAAGCTGTTTCCGGACATCCGCGTGGCCATGCGTCGCGTCAGCCAGTATCCTACCGTCACCATCGAAGACGGCAAGCGCATTGAGCATCCCAACGAGGATATAACCATATATGATACCAGCGGCGTATATACCGACCCGAATGTACCCAAGGATATCAAGAAGGGCGTGCCGCGTCTACGCCAGTCCTGGATAGAGCGTCGTGGCGACACTGTGGCTTTGGAAGGCGTCACCAGCGTCTACGGACAGCGTCGTTTGGCCGACCACAGCCTTGATGATATTCGCTTTCCGCGTACCGTAGCGCCGCGAGTGGCCGCCGAAGGTCATCGCGTCACCCAGATGCACTATGCACGCAAGGGGATAATCACCCCTGAAATGGAATACGTCGCCATACGCGAAAATCTGGACAATGCCGCACGCGGCATCAAGTCGTATATCACGCCCGAATTTGTACGTGACGAGATTGCCGCCGGCCGTGCCCTCATCCCGGCCAATATCAATCACCCCGAGGCCGAACCGATGATTATCGGCAGCGCTTTCAGTGTCAAAATCAATGCCAATATAGGCAACTCGGCACTGTCTTCGGGCATAGCCGAGGAAATTGACAAGGCTATGTGGAGCTGCTACTGGGGTGGCGATACGCTTATGGACCTCAGCACCGGCGATAATATTCATGAGACACGCGAGTGGATTATACGCAACTCGCCAGTACCCGTAGGCACCGTACCTATATATCAGGCACTTGAGAAGGTCAACGGCGATGTACGCCGCCTTACCTGGGATATTTACCGCGATACACTCATCGAGCAATGCGAACAAGGCGTGGACTACTTTACCATACATGCCGGAGTTCTTCGCGAGCACGCAACTCTAATCAAGAGTCGTCTCACCGGATGTGTCTCGCGCGGCGGCTCCATCATGACGCAATGGACGGTGCTGCACGACAGCGAAAGTTTCCTGTACACGCATTTTGACGAAATTTGCGAGATACTCAACCGCTATGACGTGGCCATATCACTCGGCGACGGTATGCGCCCGGGCAGCATATACGATGCCAACGATCGTGCTCAGTTCCTCGAACTGGATGTCCTGGGGCAGCTGTGCGCCAAGGCGTGGGAACATGATGTGCAGGTGATGATCGAAGGTCCCGGACACGTGCCCATGCAGAAGATTCGCGAAAATATGGACCGCGAAATAGACAAGTGCCAAGGCGCACCGTTCTACACCCTCGGCCCGTTGACGACGGACATTGCCCCGGGTTACGACCATATCACCAGTGCCATAGGTGGTGCAACCATAGGTTCTATGGGTACGGCTATGCTGTGCTACGTCACACCCAAGGAGCACCTTTCGCTACCTGACCTCGAGGATGTACGCACGGGCGTCATTACATACAAATTGGCGGCTCATGCAGCCGACTTGGCCAAAGGCTTCCCCGGCGCACAGGTACGCGACAATGCCCTGAGCAAGGCGCGTTTCGAATTCCGATGGAAGGACCAGTTTAACCTTTCGCTTGACCCAGAGCGAGCACGCGACATCTATGTCAAGGCGCGTCGCGATGCTCCCGATGCAGACGACAAGTTCTGTACCATGTGCGGCCCCAACTTCTGCGCCATGCGTATATCCCAAAATGTCAACCAAGAATGTAGCAAGTAAAAGGCATTAGGGACCTTAAAGTCCTTAAAGACTCTAAGTACCTTAAAGTCCCTAAGTCCCCCTCCAAAAAAAACAATACATTTATGTCCAAAGAAATTATATCACCGGACGACAACCACGGATTTGCCGACATCATCGACCAATACGACTGGGACGACACCACCAAGCGTGCATACGCAATAACAGCGCCGATGGTGGAGGCAGCTCTCGCGGTGGCTGCCGCCGATCAACGCCGCTTGACTCCCGATGAGTTCATGGCTCTGATTTCGCCGGCTGCCGCTCCTTATCTCGAAGATATGGCCGCCCTGGCACAGCGCTTCACCCTCGAAAAATTCGGACGTACCATTTCGATGTACATTCCCATGTACGTCTCCAATGCATGCGCCAATGCCTGCGTATATTGCGGCTTCAATCACGCCAATCCCATGACGCGCACCATCCTTACTATGGAACAGGTGGAAGCCGAATGTCAGGCCATACGTCGCCTCGGCCCATTTGAGAATTTGCTTATAGTCTCGGGCGAATTTCCGGCATTGTGCGGCACCGAATACTTCGAGAATGTGCTGCATACTTGCCGCCCATACTTTCACAATCTTACTATCGAGGTACAGCCCATGCGTCAGTCGCAGTACGAGCGCTTGGTCGATGCCGGACTCAACGGCGTGGTATGCTTCCAGGAAACATACCACCGAGACGGATACCCCAAGTACCACCCGCGGGGTATGAAGTCCATATATTCGTGGCGCCTCAATGGGTATGACCGCATGGGTCGCGCCGGAGTGCACAAAATCGGTATGGGCGTCCTTATCGGCCTTGAGGAATGGCGCACGGATGTCATTATGATGGCTCGTCATTTGCGCTATCTGCAAAACAAGTATTGGCGTACGCGTTACAGCGTCAATTTCCCGCGTATGTGCCCCAGCGAAAGCGGATTCCAGCCCAATGTGGTTATTTCGGACCGCGAATTGGCTCAACTGACTATGGCCTTCCGCATCTTCGACCACGATGTAGACATTTCGTATTCGACGCGTGAAAGCCCGCGCTTCCGCGACAATATGATGCGTCTGGGTGTCACCTCAATGAGTGCCGGCAGCCAGACCGAGCCGGGCGGATACGCCACCTCTCCCGAGGCTCTCGAGCAATTCCACGTCACCGACGAGCGCACTCCCCATGCCGTGGCCGAAGCCATACGCCGCAACGGCTACGAGCCGGTGTGGAAGGACTGGGACGCCGTATTCGATAATGTAAAACAATAAGATTTTAGGGACTTTAGAGACTTTAATGTCCTTAAGGTCTCTAAGGTTCTTAAAGTCTCTAAAAAGTTTGAAAGGATTCTAAGGCTATGACTAATATAGATATTACAGGCGATATGGCCGAGCGTCATTCGCGCACTATGGCTATGGACGATATAGGATGCGAGGGCATACGGCGCCTGCAGCAATCAATGGTAGGAGTCGTGGGCGCCGGTGCGCTTGGCGGTGCCGTATCCGTGGCTCTCACCGCCGCCGGGGTAGGGCACTTACGTATCATCGATTTCGACCGCGTAGAACTCTCCAACCTGCCGCGTCAAACAGCCTATACCACTGTAGATGTGGGACGTCCCAAGGTCGAAGCCTTGTCGGAGCGACTGAGTGCGCTGAATCCGTCAGTGATATTGGACACGCATTTCGATCGTCTCGGCACGGACAACGTCGCCGACTTTGTGCAAGGCTGTGATGTCGTGGTCGATTGTACCGACAACGGCGCCACTATGACACTGGTGGCCGATGCGACGCGTGACGCCTCCATACCATGCGTCTTGGGGGGCGTGGCCGGACGACAAGCCCAGGTTATGGCTTTCAGCCATGTCGCAGGAAGTGCTTCGGTGTCGTATCGCGACATCTTCGGCGACGGAAGCCGCGGACGAGCGCCACGAGGCATCTTCCCTCCGGCACCGGCAACCGTGGCCGCCCTACAGAGTGCACGCGCCCTGGACATACTGCTGCTCCAGGACAGGAGGAGCTGTCCGGCTGCGCTTATCCTCGATCTCGACTTGGCCACATTTACTTGCCGCCGTTTGGCTCTTTAATGTAATAATACTTTAAGATTGTGGTACTTTATTCAAAGGCCCTTGAGTATACAGTGCTCTTACTCTTAGGGTTGTATGAACGCTCTGCCTCGAAGAACTATTGCCCGTTTCGAGTGAGTCGGAGCGTATGATGACGCCACATTTGCTTATTTTCATCTTAAAATATGCAAATTTCTTAGAATATTTAACCGCATTTTTGTGAATTTGGCTAAAAATACATAAATTTGCGACTGATATAATAGTTTTTTTCTCTCTATGCCTTAGGCTTTCTCTCCGGCCCGGGTGCCTAAACAACAACTAACCTTGCAATTCTAAAAAACTACACCGCAATGAATCTGATGAAAAAGCTAATGGCCATGGTGATGGCCGCAGCATTGTCGGCCATCGGGAGTATCGATACTTTCGCCGACACTAATCCCAAGCAGGAATTCCGCGCCGCTTGGTTCACTCCCATCAATGGAGGATGGCCGGTATCCGGTAATCAAGGTAATACTACTGCTCTGAAAAACGAGATTATCAATATGTTAAATAAGGTCAAGTCCGCCGGCCTCAATGCTGTCTGCGTTCATGTACGCCCGATGGCAGACCGCCTGTACAACACCAATTCGTATACACATAATGGTACAAAGTATGTTGTATACGAGCCTGTAAGCCAATATGCTTCGGGTACTCGCGGTACGCCCTGTTCGTTAGACCTGCTGCAGACATGGATTGAAGAAGGTCATAAACGCGGCATCGAGGTGCACGCATGGGTCAACCCTCTGCGCTGGTGTACACCCTCGGGTGCGCAATCCAAAGGATATAATCCTTACTCAACGAGTTTGGATGCATCGATAAAGGACTGGATGATTACGGCATATCAGTACGCCACCGATAGTAATGGTAAAAAGTATGTCGCCAATACCAAATTCGTTTTCAATCCTGCCAGCGGCAAGACACAGGCACGATTGAAGGCCGTATGTGCAGTACTGACCGGCGCGTATGACATCGACGGCATCGTCTTTGACGACTACTTCTATCCGGATGGAATTGCCGAAGACTCGAGCGCTGATGACTGGAGCGACTACCAGTCGTATAAGAACAATGGTGGAACAATGAGCATCGGCGACTGGCGTCGCGACAACGTCAACAAGCTGATGGAGATGTCGTAT
>CAKTOT010000103.1 GCA_934590135.1 uncultured Muribaculaceae bacterium | reverse complement strand
GTCGATGGTTCTTATCGGAGGCGAACCGGGAATAGGTAAGTCCACGCTTGTGTTGCAAAATATTCTGGCCATAAAGTCTAAAACCGTATTATACGTATCCGGTGAAGAAAGCGCATCACAAATCAAAATGCGCGCCGATCGTATCGGTCGCGGCAGCGAGAATGTTCTGATTGTATGCGAGACGCTTTTGGAGCGTATATTGCGTCATATCGAAGACATCAATCCGGGCATACTCATTATAGATTCGATACAGACCATATATAGCGAGGCACTCGAGTCTTCGGCCGGTAGTGTCAGTCAGGTACGTGAATGCGCTGCTCGATTGCTGCAGTATGCCAAGACAACGTCCACGCCGGTCATTTTGATAGGCCATATAACCAAAGAAGGATCGCTTGCAGGGCCTAAGGTGTTGGAACACATTGTAGATGCCGTGCTACAATTTGAGGGGGACAGCAAGTATATGTACCGTATTTTACGTGCCATTAAGAACCGCTTCGGCAGCACCAACGAATTAGGTATATATGAAATGTGTCAGCGGGGACTGCGCGAAGTCATTGATCCATCGCAGGTGTTGATGTCACGCGGCGACACTTCTCTGTCCGGAGTGTCTATAGGCGTTACGTTGGAGGGCATACGTCCATTCCTTATTGAATGTCAAGCTCTGGTTAGTACTGCTGCATACGGCACACCGCAACGCTCGGTGACAGGCTTTGACGGCAAGCGTATGAATATGCTATTGGCCGTACTCGAGAAGCGTGTAGGCTTCAAACTTGCAGCCAAGGACGTATTCCTTAATATCACCGGCGGACTTCGAGTGAATGATCCGGCACTGGATTTGGCCGTCATCAGCGCCATACTTTCCAGCAATGTCGATATGGCCGTTCCGGAAGGGTGGTGTATGACGGGAGAGGTGGGCTTATCCGGCGAAATACGTCCTGTTACGCGTCTTCAACAGCGCATCCTCGAGGCCGAGAAATTGGGAATGACACATATACTTGTTCCGGCCAATAATCTCAAAGGCGTTGAGACCGAGGGTCTGAAGATCAAAATACACGAGGTGTCAAAGGTTGAGGAAGCTTTCCGCGCACTCTTTGCATAGTAAGCGCCACACCATAAATAATAACCATCAGCTCGTTTATGGTTGTCGCTTGTCTGTAGTTGAACGAGAATAATAAGACAGGGCGAGACTCATATAGAAATGCATCTCGCTCTGTCTTATGTTGTATAAGGATGAAGGGCTATTTGTTTGCTTTCATTTCATCGGGCATAGTGATGTAGCCTTCGAGGAGGATCGCAGTGACTTCTTTATCATCTGTTACAAAGAGAACCAAACGTTTAAGTGTTTGAGAGGTGGGATCATCAGAAGGCTCTGCATATATCTCGACATGACTATTGTCTGCATCAGTGTTGATTATAGGCTGAAGCTCAAGAGCACCGATGCCGCTGTTTAGGCGCTTGGCTATCGTGTCGTGTGCATCAGCTATATTGCTGTAGATGACTTCAACGGATGTGAGATCGCCCATTTCGTCAAAATCCGAATTTTTCAGGAAATCGTATTTGCCGGTTATCTCCTTGATGTCTTTGAGTTGGTCGCCCTCGAGATATATATTCACCGTCATCTTGCCATCATTGCGCTGTTCCGGTTGGATATCGGCGAAGAGTTGTTCGGCATTGGCGGTGAAGGCAGAGCCAATCATGATGGCAAGTGCACAGAGGATATGATTTGCTTTCATTGTCGTAAGATTATGTGATATTGATTAATTATTATGTTTTCTGTATATATGACGCGAAAAGACTCGCTTTGTGACACGTTACGATGAAAAAAACGGTGTATTGATGGTTGTGATAAAGCTGGGTGCATGGTCCTAACTAAAAAGCCGCGACATGTCCGCCGGGAAGCAGGCATGTCGGGCAGAAGAGAGGGTGTCACTCGTAGTGTTGCATATCAATCGTTGTCGTTTTCATTGTCATTGTTGTGACTGTCCATAGCTTGGCTGATAGCTGCGCCGAAATTGATTTTGCCGGTGAGTACGACGCAGTTTATTTCATCACCTTCGTCGTTATAGATGAGTGCAGTGGTGACTACATCGGGGTTGGAGGGGTCGGGTATGCCATAGATTGTGGTTCCTTGTTCGCCGTCTTCAGAGTTCTCAACGAGTACTTGTAGTCCGAGGGATTTGATGATGGCCTGGCATTTGGTGCGAATTGATTTGATGTTGGCACCATCTTCACAGTTGAGGACTTCTACCGAATTGATAGTGCTGCCTTTGAGGATAGCCGCCATATTTACATCATTTGAGTTGACTGAGTCAAAAGCTTTGGTGCCGAGCATTTTCATGAGAGCCGGGGCAACATAAACTTTTTGGACGCCTTTGCCGGCGGGGATGTCAGCGAATATGCGTTGTTGTGCCAATGACGTTGTTGTGCCAATGATGGCGATGGCGAGAGTGAGAGCAAGTTTTTTTAGTTTCATCGTTGTATGTTTAATTTTGTTAGTATTTGTGTTGTCTTTTATTTATCATCAGTGACACTGTCTGTTATTACACATCACAGACCGCTGATGCTTTTATTTATGATTTCGGCCACAGCCTTAGCGCTTGAATTATTGGTCTGTTCGGCCAGTCTGTCTGCATTGAGCATAGCTTTTTCGGCTGCTTTACCTGTCGAATTAATGCTTTGAGAGAGGAGTGCGGCTACTTCGAGTTGAATGCGTTCGGCTTCTTCCGGGTCTGACACATTGTGGTAGTCATCGTAGACTGTGGCAGCCTGAGCATATCGAGGCTTAGTCGGTACGGCTGTGGGTGCTTCGGCCGGTATTTCATTTTCCACCGCATTCTCAATATCCGAAGGTGTGACTGTCTGTGCTTCGGAGGTGCTTTCTTTCGGCTTTTGTACGGCGTTGGCGTATGTATTGCCTGTCGTGGGTGTCAACTCGGTGCTTTGAGATAATCCCAGAACCAAGGCGATGCAAGCGCAGGCGGCTACGGATGCGGCGGTGTACCAGAAGGTGTAGCGATGTTTGCGTGCCTTTTCAGCGATTATGGCGCCATTGACTTTGGCTATCAGGTCATTGGGTATGTCCTGTGACATTGTTTGCGACTTTTCGGTGGGCAGGGCAAAAACCGCTGCATCGGCTTTCATATCCTCCGGGATGTTTTCAGATGCAGTGAAGTATAGTGTCAGGGCATCTTCATCGGCAGTTGTTGTCTTTCCGTCATACCAGCGGTCGAGCAGGGTGCGAGCCGTGGTTTCGTCTATGATGTCTGCGTTAGGTTTCATTGTTTTATATTGATTAGAGAGATTGCATTTGTACTATGATGTTGCGGAGTTGGCGGCGTGCGCGTGAGGTAATTTGGCGGACGTTGGCTTCGGAGGTGTGCAGCTCGGCGGCCATTTGGTCGTAGCTGCGTCCTTGCAGGCTCCATTGGATGATTTGACGGGAGCGTTGTTCCAATCGCCCCATAGCCTTTTGAAGAATGGCCGCTGTATCTTCGGCTTCCGTTTCATCGTCCGCCTTGTTTTCGGCGATGGAAGCCAGAGGCTCGTCGCCGGCGTCCAGAGGACGCGAACGAATGACATCGAGGCAATGATTACGGACGGTCACCGCACAGAAAGCTCCGGGATTAGCCGGTACTGCGATTTCGGAGCAGCGTTCCCACAAGCGTCGGCATACATCTTGGACGGCATCTTGTGCCTCGTCCTCGTTTCCGAGAATTCGGCGGGCCACTGCAAGCATGCTGTCGTAGCAGCCCAGGATATTGTCTTTGTATTGTTGTGCGGTCATTGTGGTTTTTGTTTGCTGTTCACTATTATGACGTAGGAAGACGCTGTTTGTGACAGCGTTGAATGTTTTTTTTCGAAAAAAAATATGAGGGAATGTAGAATGGTGACGTCGAATCAGCATTATTTGCAGACATACTGATAGATACACACGTCATGGGCACAACCGCGATAGTAACGCCAGGCACGCAGGCATCCGCCAAGGCTATATCCTGAGGTCTCGAATAGTCGGCAGGAAGGTAAGTTGTCGGCTGCTACCTCGGCTGCGAGATGAGATATGTTCAAATAGTCGTAGGCATAGTGACTTATATTGTAGAGAGCCTCGCGAGCGTATCCTTGATTACGCCATTGAGGTGCAATATATATACCCACCCATGCACGATGATTGGCCGAATCTATATCGTATAGATCTACGGTGCCTATCGATGTGCCGTCGGCAAGACAGATCATCAGGCGTAGCTGATTGCCTCCATACAGACTTCCGTCATAGCTTTGGATATACTGCCAAATTTGGTAGCGTGATGCAGGTGTCATATTCTGACGACTATACCATTCGGTCACATCGTTTTCCCACAAATACATTGTGTCAATGTCCTCCGGTTCGAGGGCACGCAGTGTCAGTCTGTCAGCCTTGTCAGTTTGTGTCATATTGTGTCAGAATTGAGGATTGCCCACGGGAACGCGTCCGGCGAGTGAACTGGCCAAGGTCGCTTCATCTGCGTACTCAATATCGCCGCCTACCGAAAGACCGCGTGCCAGTTGCGTCACTTTGGCCGAGGTTCCGGCCAGTCTCCTATATATATAGTAATTGGTGGTTTCGCCTTCCATCGTTGGGCTGAGTGCAAGTATGACCTCGCGGGTGTTTTCGTCCTTGACGCGCTGCACAAGCGAGTCAATTTCCAGCAAATCAGGTCCTACGCCATCTATAGGTGAGATGACCCCCCCCAGGACATGATAGAGTCCGTGATATTGGGCAGTACGTTCGAATGCGAGGACATCACGAATGTTTTCGACAACGCATATTGTGGATGTGTCGCGCAACGGATTAGCGCATATAGGGCAAATGTCGGTTTCTGAAATGTTGTGACAGCGTTGGCAGTAATGTATGCCATCACGCATAGAGGTCAGTGCATCCGCCAGACGGTGAGCCAATGTCGGATCTTGTCGTAAAATGTATAAAGACAGTCGTAAAGCGGTCTTGCGGCCTATGCCCGGAAGGCGTGATATTTGGTTGACAGCTTCGTCCAAAAGCGGGGAGGCATATTCTTGTTGCATCGTAAATAATTTCAGTCAGTGAATATGTGCAGTTGGCATATTGTTTGTTATATCTAAAACGGTATGCAAATTTAAGCATAATTCCCCAACCATAGTATGGTGGGAGATGTTGAAATGATTCACACCGATATAATTGATAAAAACACAAACTATGACTATGAAACGCTTCAACGAAAATACATTCGGAGCAAACGAGGCATCTCGCCGGGGCGACAAGAGTATGCTTGGAGTCGGTGCGATACTTGTGGCGCATCCACAATTGACCCAGAGTTCCTTCAACCACGCGGTCATAGTCCTATTGGATTACGGTCTTGACTCCGGAGCAATGGGATGCGTACTCAATTATAGTACCAAATTCGGTCTTGATGACATACTTGAAAATGTCAAAAGCGAAGGTGTGCCGGTATTCGGCGGCGGTCCGGTAGGGTTGGATAGGCTGTTCTTCCTGCACACGCTTGGTGAAGACGTTCTTCCCGGAGCCAATGCTATAGTTCCCGGACTGTGGGTCGGCGGCGATTTTGATGCAGTCACCGATTATGTCAACGCCGGATACGCAACCGATGGCGAATTACGCTTCTTCCTCGGATATTCCGGGTGGGAAGCCGGCCAACTCGAAGACGAAATAGACGAGGGCACGTGGGCGATCTTGCGCATGCCGGACGACCCATCGGAATTGCTGCAAGGCGATGGCGATGCCGTATGGCATAACGCCGTGCGAGCTTTAGGCAAGGAATATCGTGATTGGCAGTTGTATCCACGTGACATACATTCGAACTGAAACGTATTACATAAAACAAATATAAAGAACAATAAGAATCGAAACAAATAATAATTATGAACTTCAATAATTTTACCATCAAGTCACAGGAAGCCATTCAGAAGGCCGTTGAGATTACTCGCTCGTCGGGTGCTCAGGCCATCGAACCTGTGCATCTCCTCAAAGCTATCATTGAGGAAGGCGACTCGTTGGTCAAATTCATCTTTCAGAAGCTTGGCGCAAATCTTCAGCAGGTTGTACGTCAGGTAGACGAAGCCATCGCCAATGAGCCCAAAGTAAGTGGCGGAGAGCCGTATCTGAGCCATGGCGCTAACGATGTGATGCAGAAGGCATTGGATATAGCTAAGGCTGACGGCGATGAATATGTCACGCTCGAAGCCATGCTTAGCGCTGTCTTTGAAATTAACTCGCCGGCCGGCACCATACTTAAGGATGCAGGTATTACAGCCAAGGAGCTGAAAGCCGCTATCGCCGAGTTGCGTAAAGGCAAGAAGGCTACAGACCAAGGTGCTGAAGAGCAGTATAATGCCTTGTCCAAGTACGCCATCAACTTGTGTGAACGTGCTCGCGAAGGCAAGCTTGATCCGGTCATCGGTCGTGATGAAGAGATTCGTCGAGTACTTCAGATCCTTAGCCGTCGTACTAAGAATAATCCTATGCTTATCGGTGAACCAGGTACAGGTAAAACGGCTATAGCCGAGGGCCTTGCACAGCGCATTGTGCGCGGTGATGTTCCCGAAAACCTACGCTCAAAGCAGATCTTTTCGTTGGATATGGGCGCATTGGTGGCCGGAGCTAAGTATAAAGGCGAGTTTGAGGAGCGTCTTAAAGCCATCGTCAACGAAGTCACACAAAGTGATGGTGAGATAATCCTCTTTATTGATGAGATACACACATTGGTAGGTGCCGGCAAGGGTGAAGGCGCTATGGATGCGGCCAATATTCTCAAACCTGCATTGGCCCGTGGCGAGCTCCGCAGCATCGGAGCCACTACGTTGGATGAATACCAGAAGTACTTTGAAAAAGACAAGGCTCTCGAACGTCGTTTCCAGAAGGTGATGGTAGATGAACCTGACGAGTCCAGTGCCATTGCCATCCTTCGTGGATTGAAGGAACGCTACGAAAACCATCACCACGTACGTATTCGCGATGAGGCTGTTGTGGCAGCCGTTCAGTTAAGCGAACGATATATCACCGATAGGTTCTTGCCCGATAAGGCTATTGACCTTATGGACGAAGCAGCATCTAAACTTAAGTTGGAAATTGACTCCGAACCGCAGGCTTTGGATGACATCAAACGTCAGATTGCCCAAAAGGAAATCGAGCGTGAAGCCATCAAACGCGAAGGCGATGAGGCTCGTGTCAAGGACATAGAAAAGGACTTGGCTTCTATGCGCGAGCAGCAAAACCAGATTGCGGCTCAATGGAAGTCCGAAAAGGATCTCATAGATCGCATACAGAAAAACAAGGTCGACATCGAAC